>NZ_JBYKYF010000264.1:0-4393 GCF_057736855.1 Sporomusa sp. | reverse complement strand
AATCATGTCTGAACTGAAGACTATGGGATTAGAACCTCGCAAGGCTGGGGGAACAGGCGTTATTGTTGACATTATTGGAGGTAAGGCTGGAAAAACAGTAGCTATTAGGGCTGACATGGATGCGCTCCCGATCCAAGATGAAATTAATCAGCCTTATTGTTCGCAAAAGCCGGGATGCTGTCACGCCTGCGGGCATGATGGCCATACCGCTATGCTGCTTGGCATTGCAAAAGTCTTTTGTGCTATTCAGGATAAATTGGAAGGCAATGTCAGGCTTATTTTTCAACCGAGTGAGGAGAGTTTCCCTGGCGGTGCTCTGAGTATGATTGAGGCAGGTGCACTGGATAACGTGGATGCGATCATTGGGGCCCATCTATGGCAACCATTGGCAGTAGGGACAATGGGGATAACCTATGGCCCTATGATGGCTTCGCCTGATGCGTTTACGATTACGATAAACGGGCGAGGCGGTCATGGCTCAATGCCGCATCAGACTGTCGACCCGGTATATGTTGGTTCTCAGATTGTGCTGGCGTTAAAAACCATTACTGGCAACCTGGTTAATGCCAATGAATTGGCGGTACTGTCAATAGGTATTTTTAAAGCTGGCGATGCCTTCAATATTATTCCGGATAAGGCGGTTTTACAGGGAACGGTACGGACATTTGCGCAAAGTACCCGTGAAGTTATTTTTGCCGCTATTGATAGGATATGTAATGGGATTTGCACTGCTGCAGGTGCTACTTATACACTGGAAAGCCATTATGGATTTCCGCCTGTTATAAATAATCCGCAAGTGGCAAAAGTGGTTGCGCAAGTCGGGGAAAAGGTCTTAGGCCCAGCAGCCGTAATTGAATTAAGCCCAGCTATGGTAGGTGAAGATTTCGCCTATTATCAGCAGCAGGTGCCTGGTTGTTTTATGTTTATTGGTGTTGGCAATGAGGAAAAAGGAGTGGTGTATCCGCATCACCATCCTAAATTTGATATGGACGAAACGGCGCTTGCGTATGGTGTAGAAGTTATGGTAGGTTCTGCTTTATCTCTATTAAAGCATGAATTCATACCGAAATAGTAGGGAGGTGACGGGGTGAATCCGGTAAAAGTTATTTTAACGTTAATTCCTTTTATCTGGACAATTGGCATGATTCCTTTTGTTAATCGCGTTAAGCCAATTGTTATGGGGTTGCCGTTTTTAGCTTTTTGGCTGGTTGCAGGAATAATTGTAGCTTTTTTATGTATTAAGGCTCTGTATGCTATTGACTCAAAAAATAATAAAGAGGCGGAATAGCGCCATGAACAAGAAAGAAGGGGACGTAAATAATGAGTAATGAGGTAATGGCACTTATTGTTATTTTTGTCTTTGTTATTGGCGCTACTATTGTTGGCATGATTCCAGGCATGAATAAAAAGATGAGTCTAGAAGAGTGGGCAGTCGGTAACCGAAGTTTTGGACGATGGCTTAACTGGTTTATTATGGCTGGGGAAATATACACTGCGTTTGCTTTTTTGGGGGCGAGCGGTTGGGCATATGCGCGTGGCGGGCCAACTTTCTATATCCTGGGTTATGGGGCATTGGCATACCTGATTGGTTACTATTTATTGCCGGCTATTGCGACAGTAGGACGTAAGAATGGTTTGATGACCCAACCGGATTTAGTTGAGAAGCTATACGGCAGCAAAGCGTTGGGGATACTCACCGCTTGTATAGGTATAGCCTTCCTCATGCCATATCTGCAGCTTCAGCTAACAGGGCTTGGCCTGATTATTGAAACTTGCTCTTATGGGCAAATTACCCGTGTACCGGCTATGCTGATAGCCTTTACGATGGTGGCCGTGTTTGTGTATATTAGTGGTTTAAAGGGAGTTGCTGCTACGGCCGCGATAAAAGATGTTGTTATGATGATTGCTGTAATGTTTTTTGGCCTATATCTCCCGATACATTATTTTGGCAGTGTCGGTGGCATGTTTGAAGCCTTAGATGCGGCAAAGCCTGGCTTCTTAACTCTTCCTGGAGGTACTAAAAACCTTGATGTAAGCTGGGTTATGTCAACATTGGTTGTTACTAGCTTGGGGTTTTATATGTGGCCGCATTTTTCTGCAAATAGTTTTAGTGCCAAAAATAACGATGTGTTGCGGCATAATGCTGTGTATCTGCCTTTATACCAATTTTGTCTACTTTTTCCGATGCTTGTAGGTTTTACGGCATTGCTTGTGCTAACTCCGGCACTTAAAACACCGGATATGGCATTTATGGCAATTGTACAGCAAGTTTTTCCCGGTTGGGCACTAGGCTTAGTAGGCGGTGCCGGGGCATTGGCTTGTATGATACCTGCGGCCGACTTATTGCTGTCTACTTCGATGCTGTTTACACGTAATGTATATGGGCGGACAATTGGTAAGGATGCCAGTTCGGAAACGGTAGGACGGCTGGCAAGAGTAGTAGTGCTGCTGCTGACTGCCACGGCTCTGGCATTAGCAATATTTGTTCCCAATATGCTTGTAAACTTGCTATTAACCGGCTACTCAGGCGTTACCCAATTTTTCCCGATGCTGGTGTTTGGTCTGTGGTGGAAAAAAGCTACGAAGCTCGGGGCTTATGCGGGGCTAATTGTGGGCGAGATCATTGTTTTTACGCTTATTCTTGGAAAAATGGATCCGTTGCCTTTTGCTAATATGAACCTCAATGCCGGGTTTGTGGCATTAGTAGCTAATACGGTTGTCTTTATTATCGTTAGTTTGTTAACATACAATGCCAAAACTGATCAATCTACGATTACTATTACTACGGTGAAAAACTAATATATTCCTGAAGCAAAATAAATCCCGGGCTTATGAGTCCGGGATTTATTTTATAAACTATTGACACCGGCAAAAGAAAATATGCAGGTCGGCTAGAGGAATTTTGCTAAGAATGGTGAAGTATACCATGTCAGTTTTATCTTGGAGGAGGTATTATGGCCTATGTAGATAATGCTGTAAGTACCGGTAAATAAAGGAGCGGTTTTATTAGGTAATTGTAACAGTTACCGCTACATTTTGTTTGCGAGAAAAACAATTTTTTGCAGGAATGCAGCCGGTTTTTGGAGAACAAAGCTATAGTTGGCTTTGTTTTGAATTCACTAGTAAGAAGCTAATCAGGAGGATTCATATGTGGACCGTAGTATATATAGCTTCTAATCGGGCACAGGCTGAATCGTATAAAAATCTGCTGTGCAATGAAGGCGTACTTGCTAATATTCGTCCGGCAGGAGTTGGTTCATCGGTCGGAGATGGCATGTATGAAATCTTAGTTTTAGAGTCAGAAGCTGCTGAAGCTCATTCGATTTTATGCCAACATGTAACACGATAGCTTTTTTGTCAGATAGGGCAGCATCGTCTTCTGAGCCAATATAGGGTTACTTTCTGGATTTTTTTGATACTCCGCTTTTCGTAGATGAAATTATAGCAATACATAAGTTTTGGGTAACCAGCATATAGCATAAGGAGTGGTAAAATGTTTAAGAAAACTAAAATCGTATGTACTGTGGGTCCCAGCACTGATAAACCAGGTGTATTAGAAGCCATGATAGAGGCTGGAATGAATGTTGCCCGTTTCAATTTTTCACACGGTTCTCACGAAGAGCATGCGAAACGTATTGCCAGAGTAAGAGAAGCTGCCAAGGCTGTTAATAAGCCAATAGCCCTTATGCTGGATACTAAAGGCCCGGAAATGCGGCTGGGTTTGTTTGCAGAAGGTAAGGTCTATTTAGAAAAAGGGCAGAAGTTTGTGTTAACAAGTCGTGAGGTTGTTGGCACTAAAGAGATAGCTTCCGTCAATCATAAACTTTTGCCGCAGGAAGTTGCTCCTGGGCAAACCATCCTGATTTCAGACGGTCTGGTGAGCCTTCATATAGATGCAGTCGAAGGTGATGATATCATTACTACTGTAAAGAACAGCGGGCAAATTGGTGACCGTAAGCGGGTTGCGGCTCCAGGTGTTGCTGTTAATTTACCGCCTTTGTCTGAACAAGATATTGCAGATATTAAATTTGGTATTGAAAATGAGATGGATTTTATTGCGGCATCATTTGTCCAACGGGCGGCAGATGTCCTAGCGATTCGTAAAATATTGGAAGATGCCAATTATTCCATGGATATTATCCCCAAAATAGAAAATGCGGAAGGCGTCAAGAACATAGATGAAATTATTAAAGTGGCTGATGGACTCATGGTGGCAAGAGGTGATCTTGGCGTAGAAATACCAGCAGAGGAAGTGCCACTGGTACAGAAAATGTTGATCCGCAAATGTAATAAAGCGGGTAAGCCGGTGATTACAGCCACTCAAATGCTGGAGTCAATGGTAACAAATCCGCGGCCTACCAGAGCTGAAGCTAGCGATATTGCTAATGCTATT
>NZ_JBYKYF010000263.1:0-4398 GCF_057736855.1 Sporomusa sp. | reverse complement strand
CAAAACACATTACTCATCCCTTTCTGTGTCCCGGACAATAAGCCCGTCCCGAACGTAAATGACCCGCTTGGCATGGGCAGCAATATCAGGTTCATGTGTTACTAAGATAATCGTACGACCAGAAGCATGGAGGTGTTTAAATATGGCCATAACTTCATCACCCGATTTGGTATCAAGCGCCCCGGTAGGTTCGTCAGCCATAATAATTGAAGGTTCATTAATCAATGCGCGGGCAATGGCTACCCGCTGGCGTTGACCACCTGACAGTTCATTAGGCAAATGATGCATACGCTTTTCCAAACCGACAGAGGCCAGAGCAGCGGCTGCCCGTTCTTTGCGTTCTTTCGCTTTCACCCCAGCATACACCAGGGGTAAAGCAACATTTTCTAATGCCGTAATGCGTGGCAATAGGTTAAAATTCTGAAAAACAAAGCCGATTTTTTTGTTCCGGGTTAGTGCCAGTTCGTCGTCACTGAGTGACGCTACTTCCTGACCGTCCAGCAAATACGATCCGCTAGTCGGACGGTCTAGGCAGCCCAATATATTCATTAACGTTGATTTGCCTGAGCCTGACGGTCCCATAATGGCGGTAAATTCACCTTTTTGGATATTCAGAGTAACACCTGCCAGAGCGGCCACCACGGTATCGCCCATTTGATAAGTTTTGGTAATGTCAGTTAATGCAATTGTCATGCTATGACCCCCTTTTTGCACAGATGCCCGGTTAAAACATAGGTCTTGATGGTCGTTTACCCTGTTGGCTGCTGATCTGCGTCTTGGTGGTTACTTGCGATACGACCACCTTGTCACCCTCATTTACACCGCTGATAATTTCCACCCGGTCATCCCCGGTATTACCGGTTTTGACTGGAACATTCTGCATCTGACCGTTAGGCCCCACAACAATAACATACTTACCGGTTTTATCTGAACGGATGGCTGCCAACGGCAAAGTCAGCACACCTTTCTGTTCACTGACAATAATTGATACCCTGGCAACCATTCCAGGATATAGAAGGTTTTCGGAATCGGTAACATCAATAGTTACCGGATAATAGGTAACATTTTGAGATACGGTTGCTTTACGGGAAATAGTAGTAACTGTACCTTGAAACTGTTTATCAGGATAAGCATCTACCGTAAAGCTGACTTTCTGCCCCAGCACAACTTTTCCAATATCCGTCTGGTCTACATTGGCCTCAATTTGCATTTTGGACATATCAGCCACTGTTAAAATAACGGTTGGGTTATTAACCCCTTGTGCTACCAATTCTCCGGCTGACAGCGGTTTCCCAATGACAATGCCGTTCATCGGGGAAACGATAACGGTATCATCCAGTTTAGACTTAACCTCATCATAGTTAGCTTTGGCAATATTATATTCCATGCTGGCATTATCCAGCGCCTCTTGACTAGCACCGCCTATTTGACTCAGCCTGTAAGTCCGCTGGTATTTAAGTGCAGCATTATCCAGCCGTTCTTTGGCCTGGGTTAGCTGGGCCTGTATTTCACTGTCTTCCAGAATAACCAATACTTGACCAGCCTTTACCTCTTCATTTTCTTTGACCTTAACCTCTTTGATATGGGCCGTTATTTTGGAACTGATATCCACACTGTCAACTGCCTTGATAGTACCTGTTGCTTCTACCACTGAAGTAAGATCCCGACGTTCAACCCGGACGGTCGGCTGGGGTGCAGCAACAGGTTTATTCTTGATATGATAATAATACCCGCCGCCGGCAATCGCCGCTATAGCAATGATTCCTATGCTAATTGACCTTTTATAGTTTGCGATTTTTTGCCACATTGTCATTACCTCCGCCATTATAGACTACCAGCCGTTACACCCATTGCTTTATCCAGTTTGGCTCTATTAACATTATAATCATATAGCGCCTGAACATGGTTAGTTTTAGCTTGGGTAAGCGCCAACTGCGCATCAAAGACGTCAAGATTGGTTGCAACACCGGCTTTATAGGTTTCCTGAGCAATATATAAATCCTCTTTTGCTTTATTGACTGTCACTTCAGTGGTTTGCAGACGTTTTTCTGCCTCTTTCATGTTAAGGTAGCTTTGACGCACTTCTTGTTCAATAGAATCAAGCGTCTGTTCCAGTTCCAGCCGGGCTTGGGTTAATGTAGACTCGGCTTGATTTATTTGAGACTTGGTTACGCCGGCATCAAAAATATTCCAGCTTGCTGAAGCCCCAACCGACCAGTTGGTATCATCGGTAGGCAACAGTCCATCTTTCCAGCCAGTGGACGCTGATAGAGACACCGAAGGACGTTTATTGCTTCGGGCAATCTCAACACTCTTTTGAGCATTTTCAACATTGATCTGAGCCTGAATGGCCTCCGGGCGGTTTTGTTTGGCAAATGCAATGGCTTCTTGCAAGGTTCTGGTATCGGGCTGATAGGTAAGGTCACCCTGCAGTTCTATCTCTGCGTCTCCGTCCATATTCATGGTAGTAAGTAAATCAGATATTGCCACAGCATACTGGTTTTGCGCCTTAATCAGGTTCTGCTCAGCGTTAGCCACTTCTACCTCTGCCCGCAAAACCTCTGACTTGGCAACAACACCTTCCTGATATTTTGCCTGTACTATGTTTAAGTGGGCTTTAAGATTTTCGACACTTTCCTCATTCACTTTTACCATATTTTTGGCTTCAAGCACGCTAAAGTAATTGGTCGTAGCATCCAGTATAAGCTGTTGCTTAGTTTTCTCTACATTCAAATCAGCACTGCGCACACCAAGTTGAGCCTGCTCAATCTTAGCTTCGGTTCGCCCACCGTTATAAAGCTGCCAATTCATGCGCAAACTGTTGCTGAAATTGTCTTTGTCCTGATCAGAACTGCCCTGATAGCTATAGTTACTGTCAAGGGAAATGGTCGGCTTTTTACCAGCTTTAGCTTCATCAACCATAAACTCGGATTTCTTTTTATTTTCGCTGGCAATGTGAATGGATGGATTATTCTGTAAGGCATAAGTAATGGTTTCCTGCAGCGACAGCTTCACTGGTGCGGCAAAGACAAGTGTATGCTGTAAAAAAATCAGACCTGCGGTTATACATACAGCCTTATTCTTTAATTTTAGCATGGCTAGCAGCCTCCTACGTGTATTTGACTAACTCTATGCCTCATTGTAGTAAAAATTTCTTTGAATTTCTTTAGATCGTTTGCTATAAAAACTTTCTAAAACCAATTACTGCTACTGAACATATTATCCATTATAAATTTTAGATTCTTTTTAGAAAAGTCTTTTGGCAATGCTTCACCATGGAATACCATTTTTCTAATTGAAATAAAACCAATTTTCGGAGAAAATCCCCTAAAAATTAGGCTTGCAAAAACAGAAAAGGTTAAGGCAAGACAGGCTCAAGCAGCAATAATATTTCTTGCTGCTTGAGCCTGTTATGCACATGGTATTATGAAAGTAAAGACATGGCTGCCTCTTCTGCCAGCGGTTTGCTAAAAACGTAGCCTTGAATATGATCACAGCCAATCTGGGTTAATATGGCCAGTTGTTCTTTCGTCTCCACGCCTTCAGCCACCACGCTCATACCTAAAGTATGACCTAAATCAATAATGGTTCCTACCACCTGCAACTGTATTTCATCACGGCTAATATTATCAATAAAGGATTTATCGATCTTTAATACTCCCACAGGCAAACTCTTTAAATAGGTTAACGAAGAATATCCTATGCCGAAATCGTCTAATGCCAAAGTTACGCCAATATCCCGCAATTGACAAAGCTTGTGAACACTCTCCTCGATGGACTCAATAAAAACACTTTCTGTAATCTCCATTGCGATCTGCTCCGGCTTTATGCCGACAGTCTCAATACTAGCACGGACACGGGTAACAAAGTCTTCGGACATGAGTTGCCGCGGCGATATATTTAGCGACACATGAATATGCTCTTTTCCGCTATCAGCCAGCCGTCGGGCGAAACGACAGGCTTCCTGCAAGACCCATTGACCAATCGGCAGAATAAGCCCGCTTTGCTCAGCTAAAGGAATAAACCGAACTGGTGATACCATACCGTATTCAGAACTATTCCAGCGAAGCAAAGCTTCAAATCCAACAATCCTCTCGCCTGCCACATCAAACTGGGGCTGATAATGCAGAGAAAATTCCCCCCGTTCCAATCCTCGGCGTAATCCATTGGTTAACATCATTTTTTCATAGGCTTCTTTCAGCATCAATGGTTCATAAAAACGCCAGCAGTTTCTCCCTGCCTGTTTAGCAGCATACATCGCACTGTCAGCCTTTTTCAGAAGATCCTCAAGCGTATCGCCATCATCAGGATATATTGCCAATCCAATACTTGCTGAGAGATGAAACTTCTCAAGCGCAACTTCGTACTCCTTGCAGAGCTCGCTAACTGTCTTGTCGG
>NZ_JBYKYF010000262.1:0-4411 GCF_057736855.1 Sporomusa sp. | reverse complement strand
AATTTTGGTAGCTACAGGTTCAGTGATAAAATTGTCCTAAGGATGTATGGAGCGCAAGAGGTTACTCCACAGAGTGCGCCTGACTTGAATCGGATGGTAAGTGGTTTGGCACGGAAGGCCCAATTGCCAATGCCGAGAGTGTATATTATCAATACTGACGTGCCGAATGCGTTTGCTACCGGACGTGACCCCGAGCATGGTGTAGTGGCAGTAACAACAGGTATTATGCGCGCTCTTAATTACGAAGAGCTTGAAGGCGTAATTGCTCACGAATTGGCGCATATCAAAAATCGCGATACGCTCATCAGCACCATTGTCGCTAGTATCGCGGGTGTCATTTCGATGATTGCCAATATTGCCCAATGGTCCGCTATTTTTGGTCTTGGTCGGAACAATGACGAAGAAGGCGGCGGTAGTAGCATTATCGAATTTATCTTTCTGGTAGTGGTGGCACCACTGACTGCCACACTGATTCAACTCGGGATATCCCGTTCACGTGAATATCTGGCAGACGAAACAGGTGCTAATGTGTGCGGTAACCCTCTGGCGTTGGCCAGTGCCTTGAAAAAAATTGAGTACTATGCAAAACATCGAGTAATGCCTGAAGCTACACCGGCAACTTCACATATGTTTATTATCAATCCGTTAAGCGGAGCAGGCGGTATGCTTGTCAGCCTATTCAGTACCCATCCGTCTACGGCTGACCGAGTGGCAAAACTGGAAGAACAAGCAAGAAAAATGCGATAACATTATGTATGAAAAAATCTCTCTGATTTTTATTTCAGAGAGATTTTTTTGCAGGATATGAGCAAGTAAATATGGAAAAAATATACTAGCTTTTCCAAGCATCGTGAGAATGTAAGTGCCATAATGTCTTGAATCCTGAACTAACGCTACTAGGGGAGGATACCATGAAAATAGTCCGATTCGAGTTTGAAAGCAAAGCTGCTTATGGTATTTTAGCGTCAGACAACCAAATTACGGTTATTGATGGTGATGTTTTTGGTGGTAATTACCAGGAAAGTAATATAAAAGTTTCGTTAGATCAAGTATCATTGCTTGCCCCATGTAAGCCAACCAAAGCTGTCTGCGTTGGTCTAAATTATCATGATCATGCAAGGGAAATGAACCTTAAGTTACCGGAAGAGCCGCTGATTTTTCTTAAACCGTCATCAGCGTTAAATAAGCCTGGTGGAGATATTGAGTTTCCCCCCATCTCGAAAAACCTGCATTACGAAGCGGAACTAGCTGTCGTTATCAAAAAAATAACTCACAAAGTACCAGTAGAACTAGCAGGAGAATATGTATTAGGCTATACCTGTGCTAATGACGTAACGGCGCGCGATATCCAAATGCATGATGGACAATGGACGCGCGGAAAATCTTTTGACACTTTTTTGCCACTTGGCCCATGGATTGAAACACAATTAAACCCCCATGATGTTGCTATTAAACTCTTGTTGAACGGGGAGGTAAAACAGGCATCAAACACTGCTAATTTAATATTTAAAGTACCAGAACTGGTGGCTTTCATCAGCCAGGTCATGACGTTGTATCCCGGCGATGTCATTTTGACAGGCACTCCGGCGGGAGTAGGACCGATGCAGATAGGTGATACAGTGACAGTGGAGATAGAAGGGATTGGGAAGCTTACTAATACTGTTGTACGTGGCTAGGTAAAAGGAGAGATTCGATTGAGTGGTACAATAATTCCTTTTAAAGATTTATATCCCAAGATTGAGAAAAATGTATATATTGCGGAAGGCGCCAGGATTATTGGTGATGTTTCTATCAGTGAACATGCAAGCATCTGGTTTAATACCGTAGTGCGTGGTGATGTGCAGCCTATTACTATTGGACGGTATACTAATATACAGGATAATTGTACTGTACATGTCTGGTATGAATTTCCAACTACGATTGGCGATTATGTTACAGTAGGGCATGGAGCCATTCTTCATGGGTGTACTATTGCTAATAACTGTCTCATTGGTATGGGAGCTATCATTCTAAACTATGCAGAGATTGGCGAGAATTGCATTATTGGCGCAGGCACACTTATTCCTGAACGCAAAAAAATTCCGCCTAATTCTCTTGTCCTGGGTTCACCTGGCAGGGTTATCCGTCAAGTCACTCCTGAAGAAATAGAAGCTATTCGCCAGTCGGCGATAGTCTATACTCAAGATGCAAATTCTTATAGACTATAGGGCGGTGTATGTATGGGGTGTTTAACCGAAAGTACGCTGGTGTTGTTAAAACCTGATGCCGTACAAAGAAAACTCTGCGGCGAAATAATCAGCCGTTTTGAACGAAAAGGTCTTACAATCACTGCTCTTAAACTAATGGTTTTGACGCCAGAAATTGCTGCTAAGCATTACGAGGAACATAGGGGAAAACCTTACTTTTCTGAGCTTATTGAGTTTATTACCTCAGGTCCGATTGTAGCGATGGTACTATCAGGTCCCAATGCTGTAAAAATAGTTAGAAGTATGATTGGTTCGACAAATCCTGTTGAAGCCATGCCTGGTACTATTCGCGGCGATTATGCTACCGTAATGTCAAATAATATTGTGCATGGATCAGATAGTATAGCCAGTGCACAACGAGAAATTGCTATATATTTTACTGAGCAAGAATTGCTTCAGTAGTCATTGGAGGAAATAGAATGAGTAAAGTGTATACTAAGACCGGTGATAAAGGTACTACCGGGCTATTAACCGGAGAGCGAATCAAGAAAACCAGTAGCAGAGTGGAAGCTTATGGTACTGTTGATGAAGTAAATTCAGCCTTGGGCGTGGCACGGGCAAATTGTACCAAACCGGCAGTCAAAGAAGCTATAGTAAAATTGCAAAAACTGTTAATGTTGGTTATGGCAGATTTAGCCAGTACAGGCAGCAAAGAAAGCTATATTACAGCTGAACATGTGACAACCCTAGAGCAAATGATTGATGAATTTGATGCTAAACTTCCACCAATAAAAAACTTTATTATCCCTGGTGATACTCCGGGAGCGGCTGCTCTTGATTTGGCGAGAACTATTACTCGGCGAGCTGAACGTCAGGCATTGCGGCTTAAGGAGCAAGAAGGAGACGCCGCTGTTAATGAACAATTACTTATTTGCTTAAATCGTTTATCAGATTTATGCTTTGTCATGTCTCGTTTTGAAAGCGAGATTAGTAATTAGTCTGTTATAGACAAAGATGTAGGTGTAATTACTAAAAACAGTGCTGAAACTGCCAGCCGTTGCACATCTTTATTCGACCCGCATAAACTATATCAATAGCTGAAGGATGAATAGCAATCGATAATAGTTTAAGTAAGGGGGCGAGTATGGTGAATTTCCGTTGTTATGTTATGTCACTGCCCGGACCACTCCGTAAATTGGTGCGCATATTCTTTAAAGGATAAGGTATGAATCTGTCACTCAAGACGAGCTATTGCAAGTACTAATAGCTCGTCTTCTTGTTTTAGATGCCTTGTAGCTTTTGGGGGGATTGTCAAAAATCTAACTTAATAATCGTTGGAAAAAAATTAAAGTAATGGAATAAATAGTAGTAATTTTGCTTAATTTAACCTTACAAAGTAAACTGAAAAGAAGGAATATTTATAGTAAACAGAGAATTAAGAAAACTAATATGTCGGTAATGAAATTAACCATACCGCAACAGGAGGGAACTAGCCATGAAAGAGTACAAGAGCGACAAGTTAAGAAATGTTGGAATTGTAGCCCATGGAGGATCAGGTAAGACATCCTTAACCGAAGCCATGTTGTTTAATTCTGGCGCAGTTAACCGTTT
The DNA here is from genome assembly GCF_057736855.1 of Sporomusa sp. Lineage (NCBI taxonomy): Bacteria > Bacillati > Bacillota > Negativicutes > Selenomonadales > Sporomusaceae > Sporomusa > Sporomusa sp. The sequence continues at coordinate 614 of NZ_JBYKYF010000262.1, read as the reverse complement.
AGGACGTGTTGATGATGGGTCGGCTACTACTGACTTTGAACCTGAAGAAATCAAACGGAAGGTTACTATTAATACTGCTTTGGCTCCTTGTGAGTGGCGCGATCATAAAATTAACCTTGTTGATACCCCAGGTTATGCTGATTTCGTAGCTGAAGTTAAAGGTGCTCTGCGGGCTGTTGACAGCGCGCTAGTTGTTTTGTGTGCTGCCTCCGGTGTTGAAGTAGAAACTGAGAAAGTATGGAGTTATGCAAATGAATTAGGATTGCCGAGAATTGGTTTTATTAATAAAATGGACCGGGAAAACGCTGACTTTTACAGTGTTGTCGACAGTATGAAAGCAAAGTTCGGCAATGGCGTTGTCCCGGTTCAATTACCCATAGGTGCTCAAGACACCTTTAAAGGTATTGTCGATTTAATTACAATGAAAGCATATGTGGTTGAGAAAAACGGTAAAGAATGCGTTGAGACTGATATTCCGGCCGACATGCTTGGACAGGCTGAAGAAGCACGTATGGCACTCATTGAAGCAGCGGCTGAAGGTGATGATGAGCTGTTAACAAAATACCTTAGCCTGAGAAATTCCAGTTAATAGTCCGGAGATTACTTCCTCATCG
>NZ_JBYKYF010000261.1:0-4415 GCF_057736855.1 Sporomusa sp. | reverse complement strand
CAAATAGCTACCTGCTGGCATTAGAAGCAGCAGCAGGCTTGATAGGAGCCGAGAAACCATGATTAAACAGCGATTGGCAAAACTATATGAAATGATGGATGCAGAGCAGTATGATGGCATTATTGTCACTAAACCGGAAAACCGTTATTATTTCAGTGGTTTTTCGGGCTCGGCAGGAATTCTTCTAATTAGCCGACAATCGCAAATATTATTGACCGACTTTAGGTATATTGAACAGGCAAAACAGCAAGCCCCATTATATCAAATCATTCGTCATGGAACGTCTATTTTTGAAACACTGGCTAAGACTTGTACAGACATGGGCCTGCTGCGGGTTGGCTTTGAAAGTGATTTTGTAACCTGGGAATATTATCAAACATTAACAAGCAGCCTGCCAGCTATCGAACTTGTACCAGTAAAGTTAGATTCGTTAAGAATGGTTAAAGATCAATCAGAGCTGGCGTTACTTACCAAAGCCGTTGAAATTGCTGATTTTGCGTTTAATCACGCATTGAAATTGATTAAACCAGGAATTACAGAATTAGATATTGCATTAGAATTAGAGTACCAAATGCGTAAATTAGGCGCTGAAAAACCTGCTTTTGACACCATTGTGGCATCCGGAGCAAGAGGGGCATTACCTCATGGAATGGCTTCCAATAAAATCATTGAAGTCGGAGACTTTATAACGATGGATTTTGGTGCCGTCTATCAGGGATATCATTCTGACATGACACGAACAGTTGTGGTAGGAAAGGCGTCAGAAAAACAGCGCGAAATATACAATATTGTATTATCGGCTCAGATCGCTGGTATAAATGCCATAACAGCTGGTAAAAAAGGTAAAGACATTGACGCTGTTGCTAGACAAATAATAGTCGATGCCGGTTATGGTGAGTACTTTGGTCATGGCTTAGGTCATGGGGTTGGGCTTTTTATCCATGAAGAGCCTCGGTTATCGCCATTAGGTGAAGTCGTCTTAACAGAGGGTATGGTAGTGTCTGTTGAACCAGGAATATATCTTCCTGACTGGGGCGGCGTTCGGATTGAAGATTTAGTTGTGGTTTCTCCTGCTGGCAGTACAATCCTTACTACTAGCAGTAAGAATTTGATAGAAATAGAATAGTTGATCGAACTATGGGGAGGCTTAATAATGATTTCAGTGAATGATTTTCGCACAGGGATAACAGTGGAAATTGATGGTGATGTTTGGCAAGTTATCGACTTCCAACACGTAAAGCCAGGAAAAGGTGCTGCATTTGTCCGCGCTAAATTAAAAAATGGCCGTACTGGTGCTGTTGTAGAACGGACCTTTAATGCTGGTGAAAAATTACCTAAAGCACATGTTGATCGTCGTGAAATGCAATTTTTATATGAAAGCGACGGAATGTTCCATTTAATGGATAATGAAACCTATGAGCAAATTGAATTATCGGCTGAGCAAATGGGTGATGCCACTAAATTTTTAAAAGAAAATATGAATATTGCCGTATTGTTCTTCCAAGGCAGTGTAATTGGAATTGATTTACCGCTGTCGGTCGAGCTTACTGTTGTTGAAACAGATCCTGGCATTCGTGGCGATACTGCAACTGGTGGCACCAAACCAGCTAAACTTGAAACAGGTCATGTTGTGCGTGTACCACTGTTCATCAATGTTGGCGAAGTGTTAAGAATAGATACCCGTACTGGCGAGTATATCGAACGGGCTTAGTCAGCTAATATCCGTTAATGCACATTACCCCCTAAGTTATGTTTTAATAAGCATTGGACATACTACAAGTAGTATCCAACAATGCTTATAAGCACATAGCTAAAGGGGGTTAATTTTTTATGAGAAATCTTAAGGAAAAAGTTGCCTATCTGCATGGATTAACTCAAGGTCTTAATGTTAACGAACATTCATCAGAAGGTAAGGTTTTGCTCAATATTATTGATGTACTTGATTCTTTTGCCGATGAAGTTCATAATGTCAATTTGGCTCAAAAGGAACTTGAGGATTATGTAGAATCAATTGACGAAGATCTAACTGATCTCGAAGAAGAAATATACGAAGACGATTTTGACGATGATGATATGTATGAAGAAGAGTTTGAAAACGGTATGGTTGAAGTAACCTGCCCGGATTGTCATGAACTTGTTTCATTTGAATCTGATATTTTGGATGATGTAGAAGATATTGAAGTGACCTGCCCCTACTGTGGTGGGGTAGTTTATGACAATACGTTAGATATTGCGCCAATTAAAGATTCAACTCATATTATGCATCCAGGCATTTAGTTCAATCTGATCTGTTATCCCGGGGAATACCCGGGATTTATTATTTTCTTACAATGGTTTAGTTCAAACCATATTGCTTACGACCTGATTTATTCAGTTCGTTCTTTTTTGGTCTAAATTTTTTTTTAAAACATATCTATGTAAAGAAACCAGGTATAAAGACAAGTTACTATATCATCAGTTCTATGAGGATGAAATAATCATGGAAAACATGAAATTGACTTTACAACAGCAAATTTGTCCAGTTTTACCTTCCCATATTGCCAACCTATTAGTGCAATTGCCTGATACTATTGTAAATAAAATTACAGAAATCCGCCTCAGAGTTAACCAACCCTTACTCCTGGTCTTAGATAATAGTGACATGATAGTAACACAGCCTGGTAAAACAACTGACACAGAAGCCTATTACTGCAACAGTCACGATCTATCTTTGACATTTCAGCTATTATGTAAAAACTCTGTCTATGCCTTTGAAGAAGAAGTCAGGCAAGGATATTTAACCATACCCGGAGGACATCGGGTTGGATTGACTGGACAGGTAATCTATTTTAACGGTACGGTAAAAACAATCAAATGTATTAGCTCACTAAATTTTCGGTTGGCAAAAGCCATACCAGGTTGCGCAGACAGTATCCTGCCCCATATAGTAGACAGACACTGCCGAAGAGTACTCAATACCTTACTCATTTCACCGCCGCGTTGTGGTAAAACTACCATTCTGCGGGACATAATCAGGCAGTTAAGTATCGGTAAACCAGAACTCGGTATTTGGGGACTGCAAATCGGTGTGGTTGACGAACGCTCAGAAATTGCCGCCTGTCATAATGGAATTCCCAGTATTGATTTAGGTCCACGCGTCGATGTGCTTGATGCTTGTCCCAAAGCAAACGGTATGTTGATGTTAATCCGGTCAATGGCACCGCAAATACTGGCAACCGACGAACTGGGACGAGAAGAAGATGCTTTAGCGGTAAGAGAAGCGATTTGTGCCGGCGTAACCGTAGTTGCCACTGTCCATAGCCGGACATTTCATGAGCTGTATGCTCGTCCTTACATTGGTGAGCTGCTGTCACAAAAACTGTTTGAAAGGTATGTAATCCTTAGCGGCCGCTTGGGGCCAGGCACTATTGAGGAAATATATGATTCCCGCTATGAAACAGTAGTATATACCTGTCCAAACGAGGTGGTAATATGTGGTTAAAACTGTTAGGTAGCTTGCTTGTTGTTGTAGCCAGCGCCTCTATTGGGTTTAAAATGGCAGAACAATATGCTGAACGCCCAAGGCAAATCCGTCAACTAATTAGTTGTTTATCCGCTCTAAAGTCTCATATTAATTATACAGCCATTCCTTTGCCGGAGGCCTTAGCTCAGTGTACCGGGGGCATTGCCGGACCAGTAGCCGAATTGTTTCGTGTCATGGCTTCGCTTTTGGTTAACAACGGCTGCCTCACACCACAGGCAGCTTTACAGCAGGCACTAAAAGAATCAGATAAGTTGGTTCTTAGCCAACCAGAAAAGGAAGTTTTATCAGCAGTTAGCGCCAACTTAGGTAGCATGAATCGGGAAGAACAACACAAATCTCTTGATTTGGCCCAGGAACAATTATCCCGGATTCAGTATGAAGCCGAAAGACTTTGTGAGCAGAATGTAAAAATGTATCGATATTTGGGAATCTGCGGTGGATTGGCAGTGGTCATAATTCTGGTGTAACCAAATAAAGGAGGGTAATACATGGGGTTGGGACTAGATATTCTCTTTAAAATTGCTGGGGTAGGTATCTTGATCTCAGTTTTTCACACAGCATTAAAGCAAGCAGGCAAAGAAGATATGGCTCATCTATGTACACTTGCCGGCTTTGCCATGGTGTTATTATGGGTAGTGCAACTATTGGGCCGGCTGTTCAACACTGTCCAGGACGTATTTAAGCTGTTCTAAGGAGTGTAAGCTTCATGGAAATCATTCAAATCATTGGGCTAGGATTTATTGTTACACTACTCATCATCGTCATAAAACAGCAACGCCCTGAGCTTGCCGTTCAGCTTGCGCTGACGCTGTCGGCTATCATTTTTTTACTTATACTTAGTAAACTCAATGTTGTGCTTGATTTATTTCGGGATCTAGCTGAAAAATCCAAT
>NZ_JBYKYF010000260.1:1680-4427 GCF_057736855.1 Sporomusa sp. | reverse complement strand
TGAAGAACTCTTAGAAGAACTCAATATTCCGCGCCCTCAGGGTGCTACGGTTACCGATGCTTCACAAGCGCCGGAAGCGGCTGCACGTATTGGCTATCCGGTCGTGGTTCGTCCGTCATATGTGCTTGGTGGGCGGGCAATGGAAATTGTATACAATGAACAAGAATTAAAAGATTACATGGTACGCGCAGTAAAAGCGTCACCGGAGCATCCAGTATTGATTGACCGCTATATGCAAGGTACAGAGGTTGAAGTGGATGCGATTGCCGACGGTGAAGACTTCCTCATTCCTGGCATCATGGAGCACATCGAACGTGCCGGTGTACATTCCGGTGATAGCATTGCAGTATATCCGCCTCAAACATTGTCGCAAAAAGTCATCGATACCATTGTCGATTACACCGGACGCCTGGCTAGGGGACTTAAAGTAAAAGGCTTAATCAATGTTCAGTATGTTATTGTTGATGAAGAGGTCTTTGTACTTGAAGTAAACCCTCGGTCTAGCCGGACGATTCCTTTCTTAAGTAAAATTACTGATGTTCCGATGGTCAAGGTTGCAACACGCATAGCCCTTGGTGACACGTTAAAGGGATTGGGATATACTCCTGGACTGTTGCCGCCAAAAAACTATGTTGCCGTCAAAGTACCGGTATTTTCTTTTGCAAAAATGCAGCATGTAGATATTTCACTTGGGCCAGAAATGAAATCCACTGGTGAGGTTATGGGGATTGATTACCAGTATTCCAGAGCACTTTATAAGGGCATTATCGGTGCAGGTATGAATATTCCGCGTGATGGTACCGTACTTGTCACAGTAGCAGATAAAGATAAAGCTGAGGCTGCTGAGATTGCCAAAGAGTTTGTTAAAATGGGCTATGAGCTGATTGCGACAAGCGGTACTGCTAAGTATCTTCGTTCTCAGGGGTTAATTGTAGGCGAAGTGCCTAAACTCCATGAACAACAGCCGGAAATCATTGAGATGATTAAGGCTGGAAAAATTAACATAGTTATTAATACCTTAAGCAAAGGACGGGATTTTGAAAGCGATGGTTTCAAAATCAGAAGAGCAGCAGTAGAACATTCACTGCCCTGCCTGACTTCGATGGATACTGCACGCGCAGTGCTTGATGTGCTTAACATCTTGCGGCAAGGGAAGTTTCTCTATGTACTGGCACTGCAGGACTATGTAAGTGGAGGCGAAACAACGCGTGTCTAAAACCTGTGGAATTGCTCAGGTCATTGAGAATTGTGTGATTGCCGGGGATGTATTTAAACTAATTATATCTATTCCGGAAATTGCCAGCCTGGCCCGTCCAGGTCAATTTGTTCACCTTCGACTGACAGACACGTTGGACCCGCTGCTTCGGCGACCAATTAGTATTGCCGATGGCAATGCGACTACTGGAACGTTAACACTCATATATCGTGTCGTTGGTCGCGGAACAACGCTGATGACTAAGCTTCAGCCGGGAGATACCATAAATTGTATGGGGCCGTTAGGGACCGGGTTTACTTTGACCGGCCAGCGCCCACTCCTGGTTGGGGGTGGGATGGGGTTGGCTCCCCTTATTATGCTGGCCAAAGCCTTTTGCTCTTGTCCGGCCACCGTGCTTATGGGCGGACGAAATGCGCAGGAATTGTTTTGGTCTAGTCTGTATACCGATGTTTGTCCTAACATACATATAACTACCGATGATGGTAGTATCGGTCAACGCGGTTTTACGGTAGATGTATTACCTGAACTTTTAAAAACAGGCAAGTTTGATATCATCTACGCGTGTGGACCACGTGCCATGCTGCAAGGTGTAGCAGCCATTGCTGCGCAGTACAAGATTCCTTGCCAGGTTTCACTTGAAGAATATATGGCCTGTGGCGTTGGTGCATGTCTTTCCTGTACTTGTGCTGGTGCCAAAGGTAAACGCTACAAAGTGTGTACTGACGGCCCGGTGTTTTGGGCAGAGGAGGTAGCTTGGTGATCGATAGGCAAGATATGCTTTCTGTGAATATTGCTGGAATACAAATGAAAACACCGGTTATGACGGCTTCAGGAACATTTGGGTTTGGCCTGGAATACAGTGATTTTATCGACTTGAACCAAGTGGGAGCCATAGTTGTTAAAGGCACAACCCTTGCACCCAAAGCAGGTAACAGCGGGCGGCGAATGGCAGAAACCCCGGCGGGAATGCTTAATTCGATTGGACTCGAAAATCCGGGTGTTGAGGCGTTTATTCATGAAATTATGCCTAAATTAGTAACGTATGATGTACCTATCATTGTTAACATTTCGGGCAATACGGCGGAAGAATACGGGCAGTTGGCTGCAAGACTGGATAAGAGCGGGATAGCCGGTTTGGAAGTCAATATATCCTGCCCCAATGTCAAGCAAGGAGGTATTGCGTTTGGCACTTGCCCGGATAGCGCAGCGCAAGTAGTAAGACAAGTAAAAGCAAAGACTGATTTACCGGTTATTGTGAAGCTCTCACCCAATGTTACCGATATCGTACTTATAGCCAAAGCAGTGGAAGCTGCAGGTGCGGATGCTATTTCACTCATTAATACCTTGCTGGGAATGGCCATAGATATTCGTACCTGGCGGCCTGTGCTTGGTAACATTGTCGGTGGTTTTTCCGGCCCGGCTGTTAAGCCAGTGGCTGTACGAATGGTGTGGCAGGTTGCTAACGCCGTAAACATACCAGTCATTGGTATGGGGGGGATTATGACGGCTGCTGATGCCGTTGAATTTATGC
>NZ_JBYKYF010000260.1:0-1670 GCF_057736855.1 Sporomusa sp. | reverse complement strand
TTATTAATCCGTATGTATCGGTCGAGGTAGCTGAGGGGATTAGATCTTACCTTGTAGAGCGCGGTTTAACGCACGTAAGTCAGCTTGTTGGTAAAGTAAACTGTGGTTGAAATCGCATAACATGGAGGATGGCAGAATGGAACAAGTTCGTAACCGTTTGATTGTAGCCCTAGATGTTGCTACCATGGCTGAGGTCAGACAACTGGTTGAATCCCTAGGTAATACCGTGAGTTTTTATAAGGTGGGGATGCAACTTTTTTATAGTGTGGGTATTGAATGTCTGGCTTATTTGCGTGAGCAGGGAAAAGATGTGTTTCTTGACCTAAAAATGCATGATATTCCGAATACTGTAGCCCAGGGTGCAGCTTCACTTACCCGACTAGGTGTAACCATGATTAATGTTCATGCGTCAGGGGGACAGGCTATGATGCGGGCAGCAGTTCAGCAGGTCGCTGAAACCGCTTTAAGTCTTAATATACTGCGACCTAAGCTGATTGCTGTTACCGTGCTTACCAGCATGAATGCTGCCGAATGGGCTTCGTTGAACAATTCGACCAGCATTACAGAACAAGTGGTACATCTGGCCCAAATGGCGCAAGCCGCCGGATTGGACGGCGTAGTGGCCTCGCCTCGGGAAGCTGAGCTTATTCGTGCAGCCTGTGGCAAGGATTTTGCCATCATAACTCCCGGCGTTCGTCCGCAAGGTGCAGCGCTAAACGACCAAAGCAGGGTTGCTACGCCAGCAGAAGCTCTGCGGGCAGGAGCCCATTATCTGGTAGTAGGGCGACCCATTACTGCAGCACAAAATCCCAGAAATGCTGCGCTGGCAATTTTGGAAGAAATGAGGGACGCGTAATGAATGAAACAGAAGTAAGACAACTGTTTATTCAGACAGGTGCGATTTTAGAAGGGCATTTTCTCTTAACATCAGGTCTGCATAGTCCGCTGTATGTTGAAAAATTTCAGGTATTGCAATACCCGCAATATACCGAGACATTGTGTGCGGCAATGGCAGAACGCTTTAAAAACGATAATATTGAACTTGTAATGGGACCAGTAACCGGGGGTATTATTTTAGCCCATGAAGTTGGGAAACAGCTAGGTACTCGGGCTATTTTCACTGAACGCGAAAATGGAAAGATGGCACTGAGACGCGGTTTTGTTATTGAAAAAGGACAGCGAGTGCTTATTGTTGAAGATATTGTTACAACAGGTGGCTCGGTAAAAGAAGTTATCGATGTTGTACGTGAGCATGGAGGAATTCCAGTGGCAGTAGGCATGCTGGTAGATCGTAGTGGCGGCAAAGTCGATTTCGGTATTCCGGCTCAAGCACTATTACATTTAACAGTTCCTACTTATCACCCGGACGAATGTCCTTTATGCAAAGAGGGTGTAGCCATCACCAAGCGCGGCAGCCGTAAACTATAATTCTGAAAAGGCTGTGCAAGTTCTGCGCAGCCTCCAATTTACTGTGAAATTTATAATAAATTAACGAATTAACGATATTTAGTGAGATATATATATATAATTTTGCAAAATAACTTCTAAAGACTGTTGCTATTATGGATAAACCGTGATAATATTATATTCCGTCAGGGAGATAAAACGCGGCCCCGTGGTGTAGCGGTCTAACATGCCGCCCTGTCACGGCGGAGATCGACGGTTCAAAT
>NZ_JBYKYF010000259.1:0-4430 GCF_057736855.1 Sporomusa sp. | reverse complement strand
CAAACTCCCGGTACTTATAAATATCCCTGGCTTGGATATCTGCAAGCACTTCACTAACCGTAGGTTCCCGCTCCAACCACAGATTCATTCCGGGGAAAATACCTTCCTGATGATTTCTCACGCAAAAAGTACAGTTATTGGTACAACGGTTGGTAATATTGATATATAAAGCGTCTCCCAATTCATACGTAATCGTCATCGGTCACTCCTTTTTGATTAACTATCCTCATATGCCATCTCCGTATATTCCTTCCTGCTCGTTGATCCTCCGTTTTTCGGTTTTTTCTATCTGCTCAACCTTACCATCTTCGATGCGAATAATCAATTGCCCATACATCAGACCGTCAAGTTGGGCAATAATTTTAGGCTGAAAAGAATGCTGTCTTGCTGGAACATCCTGTACTATATAGCTTGATTTATTTTTAGCGGTAAAAATAAACTTTTCGGTTCGCTCCATTTTAATCACATAGCCGTCTTGCACTGTCAAAATTAAGTGCCCATACTTAACCGTATGCAGCGAATGACGGATCAACTCCATAACTTGTGGCGGCAAACGTCTCTTGGAACTTAGCTTTTCCACATTACACCTCCGTAATTTTTTATTATTTACTAACCATCAGCCAAACAAGATGCAATGCAAAAGTGCGCTGATTGACTTTACAACGCTGCCGACGCGGATATGGATTCAGCCACATTCCCAGGCAACTGCCGCTTGCCTGCAGTGAAATGCTCGGTTTGCAATAATTCCCAAATTTTGTGCCGAACCCAGCCAAAGTCGGCTGATGAGCGAATACCATCACGTGGTCTAGGCAGGTTAATAGTAACAATGTCTTTAATTGTTCCGGGATTTGCCGTCATTATCGCCACCCGGTCTGCCAAAAACACTGCTTCATCAATAGCATGCGTAACAAAAATAATGGTTTTTTTTGTTTTTTCCCAAATGTGCAGTAATTCTTCCTGTAAAACTTCCCGTGTCTGAGCATCAATGGCCGCAAACGGTTCATCCATAAGCAAAACCTCCGGATCATAAGCCAATGCCCTGGCAATAGCTACACGTTGCTTCATGCCTCCGGACAATTCATGGGGATACCTATCCTCAAAGTTTTTCAAGCCTACTAATTCAATATATTGTTGACTAATTTCCTTGCGGTCTTTTGACGGCACCTTTTTTATTTCAAGGCCAAATTCAACGTTCTTTCTCACTGTTCGCCAGGGAAACAACGCGTATCCCTGCATTACAATACCACGATCCAAGGCCGGACCGGTAATCAGCTTACCATCCATATATATTTCTCCCGAGCTGGGTTGGGCCAAACCGGCAATCATATCCAGGAAAGTTGATTTACCGCAGCCGCTTGGTCCGACAATCGCCAAAAATTCTCCTTGTTTAACAGTAAGATCCAACTGTTTAATTGCTTCAAATTCAGTAGCTGCTTCGTTTGGCTTACGCTTAATTTTGAATACCCGCCGAATATTGCGGGCAACAATTTTGTCATCTGGAATATCCATTGGTACTACCTGATTGTTGGACATCTGACTTCCTCCTTTATCTGCAAACTGCAAATCCAAGCAATATTGATGCTATAACATATTCGATCATTCATTGTCTGCAAAGAGTACGGTACTAAGATACCGCTCGCCTGTATCCGGAAAAATAACCACAACCAACTTCCCCCTATTTTCCTGTCTTCTGGCAACCTGCAGAGCAGCAAATGCTGCTGCGCCGGAAGAAATACCGACTAATATGCCTTCTTCCTTAGCCAGACGCTGTGCAGTAGTAATGGCTTCTTCATTTTTTACTTTAAATATTTCATCAATTACATCCAGGTTCAGTACATAGGGAACGAAACCTGCCCCAATTCCTTGAATCTTATGAGGGCCTGGTTGCCCACCAGAAAGAACGGGAGAATCCAAAGGTTCAACCGCGACTACCTTGATATTAGGATTGCGCTGTTTGAGTACTTCGCCCACACCGGTAATTGTACCGCCAGTGCCAACACCGCCAACAATAATATCTACTTTACCGTCTGTATCCCGCCATATTTCGTCTGCAGTAGTAGCCCGATGAACTTCCGGATTGGCCGGATTATTAAACTGTTGCGGCACAAACGAATTTGGCGTCACAGCAGCTAATTCTTCGGCTTTTAAAACAGCTCCCTTCATGCCTGCCGCGCCAGGAGTGAGTACCAGTTCCGCACCGTATGCTTTCAACAAGTTGCGCCGTTCCACACTCATGGTCTCCGGCATGGTCAGGATTAGCCGGTATCCTTTGGCGGCAGCAATTAAGGCCAGGGCAATGCCGGTATTGCCGCTAGTAGGCTCGATAATTACGGTATCTTTATTTATAAGTCCTTTGTCCTCAGCGTCCTTAATCATACTAAAGCCAATGCGGTCCTTTATACTGCCGCCAGGATTAAACGACTCCAGTTTCGCCACGATTTCTGCTTGACTCTCGGCTGTTACCTTATTCAAACGCAATAGTGGCGTACCGCCGATTAAAGCAGTTATACTGCCGGCAATGTTTGACATACGAGCACATCCCCTCTACGAAATTATTCGAAATACTATCCGGGCTGCACAACAAGAAATCAAAAATAATAACAAAAGGCCAAAGTACCTTCTTGCGGAAAATACCTCAGCCTTCAGCCTCTCTGATCAGCCAAAAATTAGGATTATATTGTATTTAATTATACTGACCTGAACCCAGTTTCAATACTTTCCTAACATTTACTGCTGCGCCCTGAAACTTGTATTTGAGCTGCTGTATAGCGTAGGCCGGCTTCTATGGTATCACAGTATTCTGAGACCAAAATCCCCTTCGCTTGCAACCGCTCTTTCGCATGATAGCCAATACGCATGGTCAGCACCGCATTGCAATCTTTTAAGGCCTCAACAATCTGCTCCCGTGCGGCATCCCGATGATCGGCATCACACTCTGCCATACCGTTACAATACTGTCCTACTGTCCGAGTCTCGCGAAGCTGAAATTGCTGCCCATCCCCCTGGTAAATAAGCAACTTGGTGGCATGACCAAAATGCTGATCCACCAATTTTCCATGTTTTGAGGTAACCGCAATCCGGTAAACCGTCCCCGTCTCGTTGTCTACGGTTACGCAGTCCGCTGAGCGGCTACCCAGACGAAATTCCTGCGAACGGTCTTCATACAGCAAGCCGATGGCATCAGCCCGGCATTGCTGGCAATGACGCATCTGGCGAATGTCGAGCTGGCAAATATCCCTTAGGGCATTCAATTCTTTTGTGCTGGTCTGTGGCAAATGCTCAAAGGCACTGCCCGGTGCGGGAATGAGCGGCATAATATTGGTAACAAACACTCCCAATTCCTTCACCTTTTTGACAACCGCAGGTATATGCTTATCATTAACCCCTTTAATCATAACGATATTAATTTTAACCAGCACGCCATGTTTCACCAAATACTCAATACCTGCCAACTGGTTATGAAGTAACAGCTCCGCTGCTTGAGCACCGGTATACCGCTTACCCTGATAGGATACATACTGATATATTTCTGCCCCAATCATCGGATTTAACGCATTAACAGTTACCGTAACATGACGGATTCCTAAGGCCACAATTTCTGGCGCATACTCTGGCAGCAGCAATCCGTTTGTCGATAAACAAATAGTAATATCCGAATCGATGGCTTGAATGTGTTTAATTGTCTGTTTGGTAAGCGGCCAGTCAGCCAGCGCATCACCCGGTCCGGCTATGCCCACAACACTGAGGTGTTCGATTTTTTCTTTTACCCAAACAAATTTATCTTTAGCTAGTTCTGGTGTTAATACTTCACTGGTAACCCCCGGGCGACTTTCATTAACGCAGTCAAATTTACGATTACAATAATTGCATTGAATATTACACCGGGGAGCTACAGGCAAATGCATTCGGGCATATTTATGCTGAGCATCTGCCGAGTAGCAAGGATGCTTACCTGTTTTCGCCAAAACATCAGTACTTAGCCTACCGAAGCATACGCTGCCCATGCTCTCACCTCGCTGTTTCTGCCCCCATTTAAGGCAGCCTGCCTATAGTGGTAAGGGGGGCCCTGATAATTCCCATTAAATCCCAGCCGCCGCGCTACGAACCTCACCTGTCTCCATGGCTAGCAGTTGATCAGCCCATGCGGCTGCCCATTTACGTAATTCGGCGGTTTCCAAAGGCGATGGCACTTTTGACTCTGTGGTCTCTATTACCTTTTGGGCTAATCGGCTATAAATTTTTGCCTGTTCAGAGTATGGAGCTGCTTCCACGGTTGTTTTTCCCTGGAGTTCAGATTGCGTTACTGTTACCGAACGGGGTATATACTCCACTACCCGGGTTTGTGTCCGCCGCACAAAGTCATCGACAATCTCTTTTGCATAGGGAGCATTGATGGAATTGGCAATTAACCCACCTAGCAGCGCTCCGCC
>NZ_JBYKYF010000258.1:0-4463 GCF_057736855.1 Sporomusa sp. | reverse complement strand
CGATACTATCCACTACCACCAATTCTGCCGGCAACAAGCGGTACAATTGATCGCAAGCAGCCGTTACCCGAAAATTGCCAGAAAAAATAGCCCATAGGCACTCTCCAGTAGAAATATCTGTTGCCGTCAAACATAACTCTCCGGCTTCTTCATATAGTAAAGCTAAATAATTATTTGCTTTATCAGGTAATGATGCTTCAGCCAAAACCGTGCCTGGGGTAATAATCTTAACCACTTCTCTGCGTACGATACCTTTGGCCTGTTTGGGATCTTCTACTTGTTCACAAATAGCAACTTTATAACCTTTATGAATTAATTTAGCAATATAATTATCAGCCGCGTGATAAGGAACTCCACACATAGGAACCCGTTGATTCTGTCCCCCATCACGCGAAGTTAAGGTAATCTCTAATTCACGCGAGGCGATCTCAGCATCTTCAAAAAACATTTCATAAAAATCGCCTAAGCGAAAAAATAATATTTCACCACTATGCCTACTCTTTACCTCCCGGTATTGTTCCAGCATCGGGGTATAGCTTGCTGCCATAGTGTTTATCTCCTCATCCAATAGCAATTAAATTAAGCGGCCTTTCAACACCCAGGTCTGTGCTGTATCAATTTGAATATGTACCAAATCCCCAGCTTGTTCTTGACCAGTTTTCGGCCATAATACAATTTTATTTGTCCGAGTACGTCCCATAAGCATATTATCATCAGTCTTGCTAGGACCCTCAACCAATACTTCCACAATCTGGTCAATATATTGTTGATTTATTTCAAAACTAATTTCATTTTGTACCGCAATCAGCCGATTAAGGCGGTCTTTTTTGGTTTGCAGCGGTACTTGATCAGAATATGTAGCCGCAGGTGTGCCTGAACGTTGTGAATAGATAAAGGTATAGGCTGCGTCATATCTGATATTCTTGACAAACTCTAGTGTTTCGAGAAATTGTTCTTCCGTTTCGCCCGGAAATCCAACAATTAAGTCAGTTGTCAGACTGGCATTAGGAATAGCCTGACGAATCTTAGCTACAAGCTGACGGTAATAATCGGTAGTATAACCTCTATTCATCCTTTTAAGAATAGCATCACTACCAGCTTGAACTGGCAAATGAAAATGCTCGCAGATTTTTTTACTGTGTCTAATAGTCTCAATGACTTTATCATTCATATCCCGCGGATGTGATGTCATATACCGTACACGAGCTATTGTATCAATCTGGTCAACGGCTTGAAGCAAATCGGCAAAGTCAACCTGCTCCTCGCTATCTTTTCCATAAGAATTAACATTTTGACCAAGCAGTGTTATTTCCTTAAAACCATCTTTGCCCAACTGTTGAATCTCATTTATGATGTTGTTAAGCGGCCGGCTGCGTTCACGCCCTCTGACATAGGGAACAATGCAGTATGTACAAAAATTATTACATCCATACATAATCGGTACCCAGGCAGAAATTGTTCCTTTCCGGACGGTTGGTACCTCTGGCGCCAGTCGTTCAGCTTGGTCCCAAACAGCCAGAACAGGTTCGCGGCTTTCTTCGAGTTTGCCTATAAGTTCTACAAGCTGATGGGTATTGTGTGTTCCCATAACCAGATCAACGTGAGGGAATTTTTTCAATATTTTGTCTTTGTCCTTTTGCGCCATACAACCAGCAACCCCAATAATCAAATTAGGATTAACCAGTTTTAGCCTTTTCAGTTCGCCAATTCTGCCATAAATTTTCTTCTCAGCACTCTCGCGGACACAGCATGTATTTATCAAAATTATATCTGCTTCTTCGATATTTTCAGTAAGCTCATAGCCAATTGTTCGCAATTGCCCAGCCAATCGTTCTGAGTCATTCAGATTCATCTGGCAACCAAAGGTAATTGTATGAAAAAGCTTGGGCGAACCATGTTTTGGGTTAGGTTCCATCTATGTATCAGCTCCAATTACGAAGAGTATATGCCAATTATTATAGCCTAAATTTTATGTTAGCACAAACGTAAAGCAATTTAGCTTGCATCCTTGCTGTGAATTGTCAGCCATAAATGTATTGATGGCGGTGCAAACCAACCAATAAGCCTAAAAATAACCCCTAGTAAAAAACTTCTCAAGGAGCTAATGAATTATTTTTTTCGTGTTCCCCAAATCATTTTAAACCCTGAATAAATAACAAAAATACCAAAAATTCGTTTAAGCGCATCAGCAGGTACATACTGAACCAGATTAGCACTAATGATAGCACCAGCAACAGCACCTCCAGCCAGATAGAGAGCCGCTTGATAATTAATCAGCTTATCTTTATGAAAGTGCCAAAGGCTGACAAGAGCCGTAGGAATTATAACCATCATGGAAATTCCTTGCGCTGTATGCTGCGTTATGCCTAAAATAAAAACCAGCATCGGCACCAGCACTGCGCCACCACCAATGCCCAGCATTCCGCTCAGAATACCAGTCCCTAAACCGATAGTAAAAATAATTAAAATACTCATGAAACCACCATTCTTAATCCGACAAGTATAAGTAACATTCCGAAAAGCTGTTTTAGGCGAATGGCAGGGATTTTTTTCATGAACCGAGCACCAAGACTGGCACCACATATACTTCCTATGACTAAATTAAAAGCTAAGCCCATATCTGTATTGCCATGAAAGCCGTAGATTGCACTACTGACAAGGGCTGTCGGGATAACTACTGCCATAGATGTGGCTTGCGCAATATGCTGGGTAATAGAAAAATAAGTTACCATAATGGGAACGAGAAAAATACCGCCCCCTACGCCAAGCAAACCACTTAGTATACCTACAAAAAAACCAACTCCGGAAAACTTCAATTGTTCAGACATTATAAAAACCCCTTATTAATCAATCTTGCAGGGGGTCAAGCCCTCTTTATAGCTGCGGTATTTATCATAGATAATCCGAATAGCAGTAATAATTGCTTTCTTAGCGCTTCCTTGATAGGTTTTTTCTACAACTTTAATTAGACTTTCTGGATTTGCAATCGATTTACCTACCAAAATTGAAGATACATGCTTACGAGCCAGCTCTGTAGTCAATGTACAATCAGCTTCCATAATGATTTCAGTATCTTCATCAACGGTCACAACCACACCGATAACTTTATAAACTTCACTGGCTGTTATGCCTGCGGGTAATTTTGCATACCCTGAAAATAAAATACGCTTATATTGACTATCTACCACAGTTTCCCCCTCCTCCATTCTTAATATTCCATAAAGACTTAGCTTCAGGCAGGGTAATCCCATCTGAAGCTAAGTCTCACATCTTTCAAATAAGTTTACCAACTCCCCATGGAACTAATCTAGAACAATCCGTCATGGGTTACAACGCCATAAATTGTAAATGCTGGACCTTATTCAATGGTTAACCGTTTAACCACCACATTTACTTCTCTAACGTTCATACCAGTCATATATTCAACCATTTGTTTAATACGAGTTTGGGCATCATGCACAACATCCCAGATAGCTTGTCCATATTTGATTGTTACGTCCAAAGAAATCGAAATACCTTTCTCCCGATCGTGAGAATCCCTGATAATAATTTGACTTGTTTTGGTAATACCCGGTTCGCTTGTAGCTACATAGTTCACAATCGACGCTATTGCAGCATCCGATATAAGTAGTTTACCATAATAACTAAAGGTTGGGCGAACAATCGATTTTTCTCCAAGTTTGCGACGTTGTTTTGAGCGGGATTTTTTGAAAAAAACCTCTAGAGGATCAATCAAATAACCGGAAAAATGTGGTTTAAGTTCAATCGTAGGAACAGGTATAATATGTTTCCCTTCTCTAAGCCTACTCTCTCTCGCCTTTGCAATTTCAGCCTTAGTAGCAATATCCTCAATGCGGATAATCTGGCTGATTGGCGGAAGATTCAACACATCTACGATTTTCTCCACCATGTTTTTTGATGTCCCTAGTATTAAAATACGATTAGGCTTAACTTTTATAATTGCATCTCTAACTTCAGCAGCATGATCCGATTCCATAAATATGGCGCGTTTAACAGCGCGAATTTTGCTAGGTTCTTTTTTTGCTGAATATCCTGCAATAATTTTACTGTCTTTAATTAATAGCCCATCGTCAATAATTGCATCAACGTCATATTCGTGCGCGACAATTAGCGCCCGATGGCTTTTGCCTGTTCCACTTGGACCAACCAGAGCAATGGTGTCCATAGGCAGCCTCCTAATAAAGTAAAAGATTGAAAACATAAAGAAAATGTCGCCTGTGCCTAGGTTTTCAAGCCAAAGCAAAACTTAGTCGTTCTACTTATTATTGGAAAAGAATTCTTTCTGCTAATATAAAAATAAACACCTTTGCAGGTGTTGTCAAGTACATGTATCATTTTAGGCTCTTTGTCAAATGTTGGGGTAAAGCATAAAGTGTAGTGGAGCAGGGGTGGATTGTCAACAGAAAACTAGACAGTTTTACTAAGGGACAAAGATTTAAATT
>NZ_JBYKYF010000257.1:0-4466 GCF_057736855.1 Sporomusa sp. | reverse complement strand
GTGTCGTTATGCTATAAAAACAGCCCAATCCTTGCAATACAAAGGTTAGGGCTGTTTTTCCCATTAAACCTGTCACGATTCTCCGTATCAGGTTTAACGGCAAAATTTATTTTACGGGAAGTATGTAGTTGTCAAATAGTAACGTCATTGCCAACGAGCGCGTTTATAAAATTGCAATTTATCCTTGTAGTTTAGCTAATACTTGATTAAACTCTTCATCAGTTGCTATTTCTCCTTCAAGGCAAGGATACTCTTTATTTTGCCAATAAGGCAAATTTCTCATATTTTTTCTAACATTTCTTTCTGCAAAATCTCTAGTTATGGAGGAATCCAAGCTCATAAAAAATTGCACTCCTCCTTCAAAAATTTCTTCACAAGATTTAACTTGTTTATCTTCATTAACACAGTGAATGCAAAACAATTCATTGTCTTTAGTTAACCCAATCACCTCATTGTTATCTAAGGGCATTGAACAAGTTGCACAGAATTTCATGCTTACACCGTCCTTGCTTTGCTTATTTAAATACTTTAGACCATTATACTACCTCGGTCTATTCCAGTAAATTCCTGTTTTAGGATTTTGTCCAAGGTTCTACCAATGAGTTCTAAATTATTTACAATATGCCCACTATCATAAAGATATAAACCCAGCTGTTTCTACTTTTGACTATTCTTTTTTGCCTCAGTTGTCTTTCACTTCTGCGAATTTTTTACACCAATCGGTACATGACCTGTCGGAACTATCTTTGATGCCGTTTGACAGTATGTATGCTGGTCATCAAAGAAAATGTGCAGATTAAAGCTCTCTAGAATTGGAGCCTTGTCCAAACCGCCTAAAAAGAAAGCTTCATCAACACCGATCCCCCATTTGCGGAGTGTCATTATGGCCCGCGCATGAGCAGGAGCATTACGTGCAGTTACTAAAGCCGTTCGTATCGGTTTCGGCTTTGCGGCATTTTGGTAGACACTCTGCAGTTTATTTAAAGCCGCGAGAAAGTTTTTAAAGGGTCCAGGTGCCATTGGAATTTCTCTGTTTTCTTTTTCATACCGTTTAAATTCTTCTAATCCCTTTTCCTGAAAGATTTTTTCTGATTCATCACTAAATATTACAGCATCACCATCAAAGGCAATTCGGATTTCATCAAAGGTTTCATCTTCTCGATAAGGTGTTCCTGTATAAATAGTAGCGCTAGCGTATCCATTCTCCAGCGCCAATTTTACATCATCCGGATTCGCCGATAAAAATAAGTCTGCATTAAATGCTTTTAAATATTTATAAGGTGTTCTTCCGCGAGTAAAAGCTGCACGTGTAATATTTAATTGATGTGCTTCTATAGAATTAAAAACTCTTAATCCGGTATTGGGGTCATTCTTAGAAACTAAAATGATTTCCACCATCCCCTATAAAGAATGGGATTGCTATAACTATAAATTACCATAAAAATAATCAAAGTTCCTGCGAATAATTGGTACATTTCCAGGAACTTTGATTATTTTTAATAGTTCAGTTAATAAAAGTAAATATCATAAAGTTATAGTAACTATTGATTGACTAAAACAACTTTTCCAAAAGCCTGACCAGACTCCAAATATCGATGCGCTTGTGCCGCTTCACTAAAATTGAAAACTTTGGGATCTAGTACGGGCCGCAGCTTTCCTTCATCCACGATGCGGGCAATATTGGTCATAATCTCTCCGTAATGGGCGCGTCCAATCCCGCTGACTAGCGGGTACATGGTATAAACTACGTGCAGTGTCAACCCTTTAAAATTCATAAGCGACAAGTCGTGGGTACTACGAGTAGCTATCGATAAAACCTGGCCTAATGACTTTACCGCCTCAAAAGATTTCTCTAAAGTTGGACCTCCAACTGTGTCAAAAACTACATCAAAACCTTTTTTGTCGGTATATCTAGCCACATAATCCCGAACCGTTTCCTGGTTATAATCAATAACACCATCGGCACCCAATTTAGTACCAAGTGCTAGCTTCTCCGGCGAGGAAGCAGTAGTATATACCTTGGCTCCAGCCCATTTTGCTATTTGAATAGCGACATGCCCAACTCCCCCTGCAGCAGCGTGTATTAATACCGTTTGTCCTTTACCAATGTTACCGCGATCAATAAGAGCTTGCCATGCAGCTAAAGATACCAACGGCAACGCAGCAGCTTCTTCCATGCTTAGTGTTCGAGGCTTTTGCGCAAGAAAATCAGCATCAGCTAGCATATAATCAGCTAAGGCTCCTCCAGCCGTCCCTTTTGTCCCCCCTGCAAGACTAAATACCTCATCACCAACTTTAAATCTGCTTACGCCTTCACCGACTTCTACCACAATCCCCGATACATCGCCATGTAAAACTGCAGGAAGTGTTGGAGCCATCCCAGGAGCCTGACCACTACGTATACGACAGTCGACCGGATTAACGCTAGTAGCTTTAACTTCTATAAGAACATGTCCCGGAATTACAGTAGGCCGAGGAAGTTCTGCTGACTTAAACACAGAAGGATCGCCAAATGTTTCAATTACTGTCGCTTTCACCTAAAATTCCCCTTTCTACTTTTGCCAGTTCATTTTTATGTAATAGCCCATCTTTTCACCGAGTCCCATTCTTGGATATCTGAACCGGTAGTCGTTTGTGGTTTTTCCATTCTGAGTTACTATTCCCAGAACTCATGGAACTGAAAGGAACTGAAAGGGACGGAACTGAAAGGGACGGTTCTTGCTTGCTATTTAACCTTCTTCCTTACCACTTCTTTAGTAAGGCAATCAAGTCAGATATCATCCAACACATCTATAAACACATAAAAAAGCCCTCAAGCCCTTATTACAGGACTTGAGAGCACTTTGCGTTATTAATAAATTAATAACTATTCTCCTCTATTCTCTTTATAGTGCGCAATATCAGTTGATTATCCCCTGCAAAATTATTTAAATCTGCAGGATAGTATAATAACGTCAGCCTTTATTGCCCTATTTTTTAGTTAAGTTACGTATACAAAAATTCGTTACATCGCACTTATATACACTTGAGGGATAACGAACCTGTCCCCGCGTCCTTCCCAACCGCATCATCTAAAGAACCAAACAAACATTTTCAAAAAAATAATTAACCATCCCACTGCTTCTTCTTATGGATTGCACTCGCCCAACCGCAAAGTCACGTCGTTATTTACATTACATGGGAAAATTTCTTTATGACTGACAAAGTACTTTTCAACTCTATTAGCAGCATTTTGTCGAAGGTTGTTGTAGTAAAATGGATAATCAAAGCTGTGAAATATCCCCTTGCCAAAAACTTAATTCCCCGGGGATAACTTGTCCACATCGACAGTACTACAGATTAGCACTCCTCTTTTTGAGTCGATGCGGGCATCAGCAAAATTTCTAATATTGTAGACAAGTTCTCCCGTTGGCTTCAGCATTATTGACCCTAAGTTCTGCTCAGCGGTTGCCAAGGTTTCTTCTCTAGTCCAAGTAATCGGATTGATAACCAATGCACCAGGCAGAACAACAGGATTGTTTCCTTCAACCACCGGAGCTTCTGTGTTGTATGAAATTATTACACCGGTGTCATCTGGGCCTTTAGCAAATTTTAGGTGCGGATTTTGGGCAAGGTAGCTATCGGTGACGGAATAGCCGATGACGTATGCCGCAATCATTCTGGCATAGACCTCAGGATGTTCTTTCATATAATCGGATAATAAATACAACAGCAAGTTTGAACCTTGAGAATGTCCGGCTAAAATGAACGGTCGGCCATGATTGTAGTGTTTGATATAATAGTCAAATGCCGCAAATGTATCTGCTTTTGGTATGCCTCCAATTAACTTTTCATGTTCTTCTAAAGATAGCGACAGGCAATACACCGCGTCAGCCTGACGATAGTAGGGCGCATATATATTGGCGACAGGTTCAAAAACTGTAGCTTGCCTGTCAAATGCCTGTTTTGAGCCCCTCATCATGGAGGGATTATCAATTTCACAAATATTAGGTTCATTTGCATTTTCTTTTCGCCAAGCCGTAGGATAAAGGTAAAAAACATCCACTGGCTTATCAACCGATCCCGGCAAAGCCAGCCAATTCGCAGGTTTCGAATAATCGGTTGCCTGACTTCCATTAGCAGATGCTACTATTGTTAAACTGAAACAAAGAGCAATAACCAGTACTAAAATTTTTTTTGCGTTCATTTCCTGCCTCCTCGAAATACAAACTTCATATGTTATAAAATTCCATAGAAAAACAAAATGGCCTCCAAATTATACAATTTTGATCAGGCATTTTTCACCATAAATAGGGCATTTTTCACCATTACCAGTGCCTTGGGACGGTTCTTGCTTGCTATTTAACCATCTTCCTTACCACTTCTTTAGTAAGGCATCAGGTCAGCTAGCATCCCTATACACATCTATAAACACATAAAAGAAGCTCTCAAGCCTTTACTTTCCAGACTTGAGAGCATTTTCCTTG
>NZ_JBYKYF010000256.1:0-4480 GCF_057736855.1 Sporomusa sp. | reverse complement strand
CGGCGAAGCTGAAATATATGTGGTTTTTGCTATGACCGATAAAACCAAAGGCATAAAAGGCATCTCCGCCTTCATTGTGGAAAAAGGCACGCCTGGTTTTAGTTTTGGCAAGAAAGAACACAAACTGGGTATCCATTCTTCCATAACCAATGAACTGATTTTCCAAGATGTCAAAGTGCCTAAAGAAAACTTATTAGGCAAAGAAGGCGAAGGATTTAAAATTGCTATGGCGACACTTGACGGTGGACGTATCGGAGTAGCTGCACAAGCGTTAGGTATTGCCCAAGCTGCCTTTGATTATGCAGTAAAATATTCCAAAGAACGGGTACAGTTTGGCAAACCGATCGCCGCCAACCAAGCCATCGCCTTTATGCTTGCCGATATGGCAACTAAAATCGATGCCGCCCGCTTGCTGGTATATCGTGCAGCCTATCTGAAAGATCGGGGATTACCCTATTCCAAAGAAGCGGCCATGGCTAAAATGTATGCTTCTGATGTTGCCATGGAGGTTACTACCGATGCTGTACAAATTTTTGGCGGTTATGGCTATAGCCGCGAGTATCCGGTAGAACGCTTGATGCGTGACGCCAAAATTACCCAGATTTACGAAGGCACCAACCAAGTACAGCGTATGGTCATTTCCGGTAACATATTGCGATAGATATAGGAGGTCCAACAGTGGAAATAGTTGTTTGTGTCAAGCAGGTTCCCGATACTACAGAAGTAAAAATTGACCCGGTTACCAATACCCTCATTCGTCAAGGTGTACCCAGTATTGTTAACCCTTTTGATAAACATGCGGTAGAAGCAGCACTGCAACTTAAAGAAAAGCACGGCGGTAAAGTAACTGCCATTACTATGGGACCGCCGCAAGCCAAAGAGGCACTAAAAGAATGCATCGCCATGGGAGTTGATGAGGCCATTCTCATCAGTGACCGTGCTTTTGGTGGAGCCGATACCTTAGCTACCAGCTATACTTTGGCTTGTGCTATCAAAAAAATCGGCAAAGTCGATATGATTATTTGCGGTAAACAGGCGATAGACGGTGATACTGCTCAGGTTGGTCCTGAACTTGCCGAACATCTTGGCATGACACAGGTTACCTGTGTATCTAAAATTGAAGTTACCGAAGATGTAGTCAAGCTAGAACGGGAACATGACGAAGGTTATGAAATTATCGAAACCCAATTGCCAGTACTGCTTACGGTAATAAAATCCATTAATGAGCCACGTTTCCCCACCATTAAGGGCACGATGAAAGCAAACCGGAAAGAAATCCCTACCTGGACTTCCACAGACATGGATGTTGATCCAAAACAATTGGGTCTTATAGGTTCACCGACACAAGTACGACGCATTTTTACCCCGCAACAACGGGTACAAGGTGAAATCATAAAATCTGATACTGCACGTGAAGCTGCAGCAACACTTGTAAGCAAGTTATTAGCAGCAAAAATTGTGTAACGGAGGCAATAAGATGGCGGTAATAGTAAACAAAGAAGATTGTATTGGTTGTAGTGCATGCGTTAGTTGCTGCCCCTTCGGCGCGATAGTGATGGAAGACGATAAAGCCTGCATTACGGCCACGTGTACAATGTGCGGAGCATGTGTTGACATCTGTCCCGTAACCGCAATCTCCAAAGAAGCTGAACAAGTTTCAGTCCAGATTGACAAAAATGCTTATAAAGATGTATGGGTGTTCATTGAGCAAGTTGACGGTCAAATAAAAAATGTAAGTCATGAGTTACTGGGCGAAGGCCGTAAGCTGGCAGACGCGATGGGACAAAAACTCGCGGGTGTATTAATTGGCGATAGTGTCGAACATTTAGCTAACGAAATATTTGCCAGCGGCGCCGATAAGGTTTACTTAACCGAAGCACCTGAGTTAAAACATTACAGTACTGACGGCTATACAGCAGTATTTACCGAGTTAATTAACACCTACAAGCCAGCAGTTATCCTTATCGGCGCAACGAATGACGGCCGCGACTTGGGACCAAGGGTTGCCTGCCGGGTTGGCACAGGTTTAACCGCTGATTGCACCAATTTGGGTATTGACGAACAAACAGGCCTTGTGGCATGGACACGTCCCGCCTTTGGCGGCAATATCATGGCAACCATCCTGTGTCCTGAGCATCGCCCCCAAATGGGAACCGTGCGTCCGAAAGTGTTTAAGCGTCCTGAACAAGATTTCTCCCGTACCGGCGAAGTCATCCGGGTTGATGTAAAGTTACCAGTCATTCGTACAAAACTGGTTGACTTGGTTAAAGTCTGCACTGCCTCCTGCAATTTAGAAGAAGCGGAAATTATTGTGGCCGGCGGCAGAGGCATGGGTAAAGCAGAAAACTTCCGCCTAATTGAAGAACTGGCTGAAGTACTGGGCGGCGTTGTCGGTGCATCCCGGGCAGTCGTCGATGCTGGCTGGAAACCGCATTTTCATCAAGTAGGACAAACTGGTAAAACCGTCGGACCGAAAGTATATTTTGCCTGTGGCATATCTGGAGCCATTCAGCATGTCGCCGGGATGTCCTCCTCAGATATCGTTATTGCCATCAACAAAGATCCCGATGCCCCCATTTTTAAAGTAGCTGATTACGGCATCGTCGGTGATGTAATGGAAGTATTACCTGTCCTCATCGAGGAATTTAAAAAAGCAAAAACATGCTAATCACTATGGGATAGGAGGCAATAAGCTATGGAAATTAACAAAGTATTAATTATTGGTGCGGGACAAATGGGAAGCGGTATTGCCCAGGTAATGGCTTCAAGCGGTATCGCCGTTGTTTTGCATGATATCAAAGAAGAATTTGTTCAAAAGGGAATTACCGTTATTACTAAAAGCCTGACCAAATTAGTAGAAAAAGGTAAGCTATCCAGTGAAGAAAAAGAAAATATTTTGACTCGTATTTCAGGCAGTACCGAACTTACCGCCGAAATATGCACTGTAGACCTGGTAGTAGAAGCCGCTATCGAAAACATGGAAACCAAACGGGAGATACTTCAAAAGCTGGACACTCTTTGCCCCAACCATACCATTTTAGCGACCAATACTTCCTCTCTCCCCATAACAGCCATTGCCGCCTTTACGAAACGCCCTGATAAAGTCATCGGCATGCACTTTTTTAATCCGGCAGCGGTTATGAAACTGGTTGAGATCATCAATGGCTTGGCAACCAGCCAGAAAACTTTTGACACAGTCAAAACCTTAACAGAAAAGCTAGGCAAAACCCCAGTCAAAGTCGAAGATTATCCGGGCTTTGTTGGTAATCGCATTATGATCCCCATGATTAATGAGGCTATCTATACGCTCATGGAAGGGGTAGCAAGTGCTGAAGACATTGATCAGGTCGCCAAGCTAGGGTTCAACCATCCTATGGGACCATTAGCCCTCGCTGACCTGATTGGTAATGATACGATACTATCCATCATGGAGGTACTCTACAACGGGTACGGCGATCCCAAATATCGCCCCTGTCCTTTGCTTAAGAAAATGGTACAAGCTGGCTACTTAGGCCGTAAATCCGGTAAAGGCTTCTATGATTATACTAAGTAGAGGTGATATTCGATGACAACCTATACTAACCTTCTCTACAGCAGCGAACATGGCATTGGCCGTATCACTCTCCATCGGCCCCAAGCCCTGAATGCATTAAACTCGGAATTGCTTGCAGAATTGGATCATTTACTTGATACCATTGCTACCGATGAAACCACCAAAGTTGTCATCATTACCGGCAGCGGCGAAAAGGCCTTTGTCGCCGGGGCAGATATCAGCGAGATGCAAAATAAGTCTGCTATCGAGGGCCGTGCATTTGCCAAATTTGGTCAGTCGGTATTTAATAAATTAGAAAATCTTCCTCAGCCGGTAATAGCTGCCATCAATGGCTTTGCTTTAGGCGGCGGCTGCGAACTGGCAATGGCTTGCGACATTCGGATAGCTTCCGAAAAGGCCAAATTCGGTCAGCCGGAAGTTGGCTTAGGCATTATCCCGGGTTTTGGCGGCACCCAGCGCCTGCCACGGATTGTCGGCAAAGGACGGGCAAAAGAACTGCTGTATACTGGTGAAATGATTAGTGCGCAAGAAGCCTATCGTATTGGGTTAGTTAACAAAGTGACTGCACCCGAAGAATTGATAACCACCGCCGAAACCATGGCAAAATCGATTATGACTAAGGCAGAATATGCTGTTAAGCTGTGCAAGGCCGCCGTAAACGAAGGCCTTGATATGGATCTTGATTCAGGCATCGCCTATGAAGCCGAAGCATTTGGCTTGTGTTTTGCAACTGCCGATCAAAAAGAGGGCATGGCTGCATTTCTCGAAAAACGTAAACCGGCGTTTACTGGCAAGTAAGCAAATAACATAGAAAAGGCACCTATTCGGGTGCTTTTTCCATTATAAAAACCGCACCAAACTTTTGACATAAGTGTAGTCTGCTACGGCCCGGCATTATCCAGAATAAAACCCCGCAGGTGCTTGCTT
>NZ_JBYKYF010000255.1:0-4485 GCF_057736855.1 Sporomusa sp. | reverse complement strand
CCAAACGACAGAGGAATTCCCAGGCTCTGCCCTTCCCCGACCACAATATCAGCGCCCAGTTTGCCGGGAGCTTCCAAAATTCCGAGGGATATCGGATCCACCGCTATAATTAGGAGCGCTCCGTGCGCATGGACTATACTGGCGATTGCTTTACTATCCTCGAGGCAGCCAAAAAAGTTTGGAGTCTGTACAAGGACTGCGGCTACCGTCTTATTTAATTTGTTCTGCAGTTCCCGGATATCGATTTGTCCGTCCTGATAGCCGATCTCGCTGATAGTATAGCCTCGGTCAATAGCATAGGTACGCAAAATGGCACGATAATGGGGATGTATGGTCGTAGCTACCAACAGTTCGGTCCGTCCGGTAACACCAGCTGCCAGCAAAGCGGCTTCCGCCAGGGCTGTACCCCCGTCATACATGGAAGCATTGGCAACCGCCATACCAGTTAGTTCACAAATTAGACTTTGGTATTCCCATAACGCCTGCAGATACCCTTGCGATATCTCCGGCTGATATTGGGTATATGCTGTATAAAATTCCGAACGCCTAAGCACATGATCAACCATACTAGGTATGTAATGGTCATACGCGCCAGCGCCAAGAAAGCAGGCATATTCACCCGTATGGTGATTCCGTCCGGCCATGGCTGCCAAATGGGCCGCCAGTTCTGGCTCAGACATAGCTGCCGGTAGCTGCAGCAGGCGATGTAGGCGCAGTTCAACGGGAATATCGGCATATAAATCTTCAACCGCATTTACCCCAATGGCTGCCAACATGGCCATGCGGTCTGACGGCGTATGCGGCAGATAACTCCATGGCATGATTAATGCCCTCCCTCAGCAATCAGTTGCGCATAAGACTCACTGTCTAATAACTCAGCTAACTCAGCTTCGTCAGTAATTTCGATTTTAGCAATCCATCCCTCACCATAAGGATCCTGGTTAATCATCTCAGGTCTATCAGCTAGAGTTTCGTTACCAGCAGTTACTTTCCCGGAAAGCGGCGAATACACGTCTGATACGGCCTTAACCGATTCTACTACCGAAAGTCCACTCCCGCTAGTCAGCTCAGTTCCAACTTCCGGCAACTCGACAAAAACTACATCCCCAAGTTGAGATTGAGCATAATCGGTAATCCCAATAGTTGCTATGTTTCCTTCCAGTCTCACCCATTCATGATCTTTGGAATACTTAAGCTCTTTAGGAATATTCATTCTTATTTCCCCTTTCGCTAAAGTGATTCTTAGAATCAGTGGGATGTATCCCATCTGAGTTTCAGTCAAACTTATTTAAGCCAATTTGCGCCTTACGACCTGCTTTTCACAAACCAAAATTATCGCAGTTTAGGCCGCTGATAAAATGGGGTAGCAATAACCTTAGCCGGAATCTGTTTTCCGCGAATCTCAATATCAAAATTCTGACCAATACCAGCATACTCGGCATCCACCAACGCCAGCCCTAAATTTTTATCCAGTGTCGGCGCATAGGACCCTGTAGTTACTGTGCCAATTCGGCGGCCTTGGTAGGTAACCGGATACTCAGCACGTGGTATACCCCGTCCAAGCATCACAAACCCGACTAGTTTCCGTTGAGTTCCAGTTTGCTTTTGCTCTGTTAGAATCGCCTGCCCGTTAAACCGGCCTTTATCTACAGCGACAAACTTGCCCAAACCAGCCTCCACTGGAGTAATCATGGGCGATAATTCATGCCCGTATAATGGCAGTCCGGCCTCAAACCGCAAAGTATCCCGGCAGCCAAGTCCGGCAGGCAGTACGCCATAGGGCTTACCGGCTTCCATTATAGTTTCCCAGAGATAAGCAGCATCTTCCGGACGGCAATATATTTCAAAGCCAGCTTCTCCGGTATAGCCGGTTCGGGAAATCATAACCTTCTTCTCCGCCATCTTAGTTTCAGGAATAAACCAGTAATATTTCAAATTTGTCAGTGTTGCCGTGGTTAGTTTACTTACAATCGTTTCCGCCAACGGTCCCTGTAATGCCAGCTCAGCTGTTTCTGCCGACAAGTTGGTTAGCGTTACCTGATATGTACCGCAATAATCCTGCAGCCATTGCCAGTCTTTATCAATATTGGCGGCGTTAACAACCAGCAAGTACTCATCCAGGCTGCGCCTATAAATCAGCAAGTCATCCACAGTGCCGCCATCCGGGTAGCACATTGGTGTATACTGTACTTGGTTATCTGCCATCAAGGAGACATCATTCGTTACCAGGTTCTGCAAAAAGTCCAGGGCATCAGGCCCTTTCACCAATATCTCACCCATGTGAGACACATCAAACAAGCCAGCCCTTTCTCTCACTGCTTTGTGTTCCTCCAGTATTCCCGTATACTGCACGGGAAGCAGCCAGCCGCCGAACTCAACCATTTTGCCGCCATATTTGACATGGGTCTCATAGAGTGGCGTCTGCTTTGCTGTCATATCATCCTCTCCTTTTTATCAGAATTTCCAAGCTGCAACCCATTCCATTATTACCTCAAAAACACATTCTGGAATACATTTGGCTTGTGCCAACCGCTGATAATGGTAAACATCGCTAGTATTCTGCTACCTCTCAAAAGTCAGGCTTTCTGTTAAAAAATAAAAAAACAGAGGCAAAGTGAAATCATTCTCTTTGCCTCTGTCCGTTTACCTGAGAGATTTGCCCCCACAGGAGCTCCCCATCGGTGACACCCGCATGAACGGATGTGCTCTCCAGAGTATAGTCCGGTTATAGTCCTTTTGCCTGAGAGTTTGACAAAGGGCTTACTCCTTCGGCGCCGCACATACGGTCTCTCCTATAACCATCATCCCTTACAAATATTTATTTGTTTTCTAAATTTTAACAAAGGACTAAGATGGCTGTCAATAGCCAATTACTTAATTACATCGACGCCCATATAGGGACGCAGTACTTCAGGAATAATCACCGAACCATCTGCTTGCTGGTAGTTTTCTAAGATTGCCGCCACAGTCCGGCCAATCGCTACCCCAGAACCGTTCAGGGTATGCACAAACTCAGGCTTGGCCTTGGGTCCACGACGGAACTTAATTTCAGCGCGGCGAGCCTGGAAGTCTTCGAAATTAGAACAGGAAGAAATTTCGCGATAAGTGTTAAAGCTGGGCAGCCATACTTCAAGATCATAGGTTTTGGCTGAAGAAAAGCCCATATCGCCAGTGCATAACAGGACCGTCCGGTGCGGCAAACCTAATAGTTGCAGCACTCTTTCGGCGTTATGTGTTAATTTTTCCAACTCATTATAGGACTCTTCCGGCAGACAGAACTTCACCAATTCTACTTTGTTGAACTGATGCTGACGGATCAGGCCGCGGGTATCTCGGCCGGCGGCCCCGGCTTCAGCCCGGAAACAGCCGCTATAGGCAGTATAGTTGAGCGGCAAATCCTTGGCATCTAAAATTTCCTGTCGGTGCAAGTTGGTAATAGGCACTTCGGCGGTAGGAATAAGGTAATAGTCCAGACCTTCCAGTTTAAACATATCTTGGGCAAATTTAGGCAATTGACCAGTACCAATCATACTGGCTTCATTAACAATAAACGGTGGGAAAAATTCGGTATAGCCATGCTCCTTAGTGTGCAAATCCAGCATGAAGTTGATAAGCGAACGTTCTAACCGAGATCCCAAACCTTTATAAAAGGTAAATCTGGCACCAGTTACCTTTGCACCACGTTCAAAATCCAGAATACCTAACTTTTCGCCAATTTCCCAGTGAGGTTTAGGTTCAAAATCAAACTCGCGCGGTGTTCCCCATCGGCGTATTTCCTGATTATCCTGCTCGTCTTTTCCTACTGGTACCGAATCATGAGGCACATTGGGTATGCTCATCAGAATGGCTGACAGTGCGGCTTCGGTCTCTTTTACTTTGGCGTCAATGGCTGCTATGCGATCGCCTACCTCCCGCATTTCAGCAATCATATCATCGGCATTTTCACCCGCCTTTTTCTTTTTGCTAATTTCTTGCGAAACCGTGTTTCGTTTGTTTTTGAGGGCCTCAACCTCGGCTAACAGTTCGCGGCGTTCTTTCTCGAGACCAAGAAATTCGCTTAAGCTGATAGCGCTTCCCCGGTTTTTCAATGCTTGTTCTACTGTTTCAGGGTTCTCCCGTACAAATTTAATGTCTAACATGTATGTATACTCCTCCCTTATGTAATCAGTATTACACTTCATTGGCTAAGCTTTCTGGGTGTGATAGTCCACCACATAAAAAAACCTCGTCCCATTGCATAGGGACGAGAGTTGATTTCTCCCGCGTTACCACCCTGATTGACTGCTCAGCAGTCCACTCGGCACGTATAACGGGCGTGAACCGTGCGACTCATCGCCGCATGCTCTAGGGTGGATTACATAATTGTGCTACCGGCTCACACCTGCCGCCGACTCTCTGAAAACCCTTAATTATGCTAGACCCTGTCATTGCATATAAACGATATAACCTTCTATATTTCTATTTTGCATTATTAAATTATACCTT
>NZ_JBYKYF010000254.1:0-4512 GCF_057736855.1 Sporomusa sp. | reverse complement strand
GTTTTGCGCTGGCAGATGAAGAAATTGAGCTGCTCATTGAACGTGCCTCTGGTGAACAAGAATTAATAACTTTGGAAAAAGATTATGATGAAGATTTGGGGTTAGAATTTGAAAGTGCAGTATTCGATAAAGTGCGCCAGTGCGCTAACAAATGCATTTTCTGTTTTGTTGACCAAATGCCGCCAGGTATGCGGGAAAGTTTATATATTAAGGATGACGACTATCGACTTTCGTTTTTATACGGTAATTTTGTTACTTTAACCAACTTGGGGCCGCGTGATGTTAATCGAATTACCAGACTGCATTTGTCACCGCTTTATGTTTCGGTGCATACCACTAATGGTAGACTTAGAGAACAAATGCTGGGTAACAAGCAAGCTGGTAAAATCATGGATCAAATTAAAGAACTGGTGGATAAGGGTATTGACCTTCATGCACAGGTTGTACTTTGCCCAGGGTTTAATGATGGAAAAGAATTAGATAAAACGATTAGTGATCTATATGCTTTATATCCGTCAATCTTATCACTGGCTATCGTACCAGTAGGTCTTACCAGGTATCGTGATAACTGTTATCCGTTAACCAAGTTTTCGGCTACAGCTGCTGCAGAAGTGATTGAACAAGTCCATAAATGGCAAGAAAAATGCCGCCGAGAAACCCAGGAATCTTTTGTGTATTTGGCTGATGAATTTTATTTGGCTGCCGGTAAAGAATTTCCCAGTTTCGAATTCTATGACGGGTTTCACCAACTGGAAAACGGGGTGGGGCTGGTTCGCAGCTTTCTAGCTGAATGGGAAGAAAACCAGATAACGTCTGCTGGTTATTCTGAGCCACAGGTTATTGATATTGTCTGTGGTGTTTCAGCAAAAAAGATTCTCTCACCTTTATTGGCTGATTTTGCTGCCACCAATTTGACTGTCAGAGTTATTGCAGTAGAAAATAAATTTTTTGGCAGCGATGTCACCGTTACTGGTCTGTTAACTGGTGGTGATATTATTGCGGCGTTGAAAAAACTTCCAGGTTGTAGAACCGGCATAATCATTCCGGGAGTTGCCTTGAGAAAAGGGGAGAATGTGTTTCTTGATAACACTACACCAGAGAACATTGCCGCCGAACTGGGGGTACCTGTGCGCGTCGCCTATTTTGCCCAAGATTTAAAGCAGTTGCTTGCGGCCTGGCGATAGACGCAATCGAGTTCGTAGAAATACTAATTTCTGCTTTATTTCAAGCAATTATAGGCATTGGTAAACAGGAAAACTACTTTAAATTAACAATTAGTAATCGATTTAAAAAGGTACAAGGTGGTATTAAATGAGTAAACCAATTGTCGCAATTGTTGGCCGACCCAATGTCGGCAAATCCACATTATTTAATTATCTTGGCAAGAACCGTTTGTCGATTGTTGAAGATATGCCAGGTGTTACCCGCGATCGCATTTACATGGATGCTGAATGGTTGGGCCGTAAGTTTACAATGATTGATACTGGCGGTATTGAGTTTGAAACTACAGATAAAATGCTTACGGCCATCCGCAATCAGGCCAAACTAGCAATTGAGGAAGCCGACGTTATCATGTTTATTGTAGACGGTAAAGTAGGACTAACTACTGCTGATGTTGAAGTCGCCGCTATTTTACGTAACACCCGTAAACCTGTACTATTGATAGTAAACAAAGTAGACAATGTGAAAAACGAGGCCGATATTTATGAGTTTTATAATTTAGGATTAGGTGATCCTATTCCCATTTCCGCCACCAATGCACTCAATATTGGTGATATGCTTGATAAGTTAATTGAAAATTTACCACAGGAACAGATTGAACCAGAAGAGGTTGACCTTATCAAGGTTGCGGTAATTGGACGGCCAAATGTTGGAAAATCTTCGTTGGTAAATTCTATTATCGGCGAAGAAAGAGTGATTGTAAGTGATGTGCCAGGTACTACGCGTGATGCGATTGATACTTACTTTACTAAAGATGGTCAATCGTATGTGCTGATTGATACAGCTGGCATGAGGCGTAAGTCTAAGATTGATATGCCGGTTGAGCGTTATAGCGTTATCCGCTCGTTGCGGGCAGTTGACCGCAGTGATGTGGTGCTTATGGTTATCAATGCCGAAGAAGGCGTGACTGAGCAAGATAAAAAAATTGCCGGCTATGCCCATGAAGCAGGCAAAGCCAGCATTATTGTTGTTAATAAATGGGATCTCATTGAAAAAGATGGGAAAACTTCGCTGAGGTTTACCGAGAATATTCGCGAAGAATTGGGCTTTATGCAATATTCGCCAGTACTATTTACCTCAGCGCTTACCAAGCAGCGTATTCACCGAATAACCGAACTAGTAAAATATGTAGCCGATCAACATTCTATGAGGATAGCAACAAGTACGCTTAATCAAGTTATTGAAGACGCTATTGCTGTCAATCCACCACCGTCAGATAAAGGTCGGCGACTTAAAATTTATTATACTACCCAGCCAGACGTTAAACCGCCTACTTTTATTTTCTTTGTAAATGATCCCGAAATTATGCATTTTTCCTACTTGCGCTTTTTAGAAAACAAGTTGCGTGAAGCCTTTGGTTTTGAAGGAACTCCACTTAAATTAATAGTTCGTGGTCGCAAAGAAAAAGATGAGTAATCATTAAAGGAGTGGGAGAATGGAGTATGTGCTGGTTATTGCCGCCAGCTATCTAATTGGATCGATTCCAAATGGACTAATTATTGGTCGAAATTTCTATAATATTGATTTGCGAGAGTATGGCAGCAAAAATATCGGAGCCACTAATGCGTACCGGACACTAGGTCTTTGGCCAGCTCTTTGGGTATTTTTTACAGATGCATTAAAAGGAGTGGCCGGAGTATTGATTGGTCAGTATCTTGGCAGTTCCGCGGTTGCTGAATTGGCAGGTGGTATTGGCGCAATTGCTGGACATAACTGGTCGGTATTTTTGAAGTTTAAAGGCGGGCGCGGTGTGGCTACCGGTTTAGGTGTTATTGCTATGCTTGTGCCTAAAGTGACCGTTATTGTTTTTGCTGTTTGGGCGCTCATAGTATATTTTACTCGTTATGTTTCGCTGGCATCTATTGTCGCAGCAGCTTTAGTTCCTGTTAGTATGTGGCTATTACATGTCAGGCAAGAATTTTTTTATTTTGGGATATTGGCTGCTTTATTTGTTATTATACGACACCGTCCGAACATTGAGCGCCTTTTAAAAGGGGAAGAACCCAAAATTAAAGCAGGCGGTAAACCAGCCTCCAGTCCCACAAAGGAGAAGTGACAGGAAGATAATGCATATTGCAGTAATTGGTGCCGGTAGTTGGGGGACAGCGTTAGCCGGTGTGTTGGGTCAAAAACATTCATCCGTTGTCTTATGGGCGCGATCACCTAAGCTAGCGGAAGACATCCAAACAATCAGGGAAAATAAAAGCTATTTGCCTGGCTGTAAATTACCAGCAACGGTATCTGTTACCAATGACCTCGCCGCAGCCGCAGGCGATGCCTGGTTGATTATTTTGGTTACGCCTTCCCACGCCATACGGCAGATGGCAGCGGCGTTAGCCCCATATGTAAGCGCTGACACGATTATTGTCAATGCTGCTAAGGGGTTGGAACTCACTACGTTGAAAAGAATGTCTGAAATCATAGCTGAAGAATTACCGGTAGTTGCTGATAACATTGCCGTATTGTCAGGTCCTAATCATGCAGAAGAAGTGGCTTTACATCACCCTACAGCCACTGTTGCTGCCGCCAAAGCGCGTAAGGTAGCTGAATATGTGCAAGATGTCTTTATGCTACCCCTTTTCCGGGTTTATACCAATCCGGATATCGTCGGGGTAGAACTGGCTGGTGCGTTGAAAAATATCATTGCTCTTGGCGCAGGAATTGCCGAAGGGCTGGGTTTTGGTGATAATGCGAAATCTGCACTTATGACCCGCGGTTTAGCCGAAATCACCCGGCTTGGCATGGCTATGGGTGCAAATCCTTTAACTTTTGCGGGCCTAGCCGGTATTGGTGATCTTATTGCTACCTGTACTAGCGTACACAGCCGCAATCGGCGGGCTGGACTTATGCTGGCAGCAGGCAAGACAGTGGACGAGATTCAGGCTGAAACATCTATGGTAGTGGAAGGTATTAGAGCAACTAAGGCTGCGTTTCAGTTGGCAGCTAAATATCGGGTTGAAATGCCGATAACGCAACAAATGTATGCGGTTTTGTATCAAAATCAGTCCCCAAAAAACGCAGTCCTTGAACTCATGACTCGCGGCCGGACACATGAAGTAGAAGAAGTTGTGCTTAACAATTTGCATTGGAATTAAATAAACTTGGCATAAAAAAGTATGGTGGCTAATAAAGTAAGATAAGTTACTTTTTAGTTACCGTACTTTTTTATATTTGTAATATTTTGAGTGGCCTGTCATATATTTATAATGACAAGTAGTGTAATCAGGGAGGGAGACGCCAAATGGAAAAATTCGACCTGTTTAGAGATATCGCCGAACGCACTGGTGGTGA
>NZ_JBYKYF010000253.1:0-4540 GCF_057736855.1 Sporomusa sp. | reverse complement strand
CATCCTCCTCCAGGTGCAGAAGAGCTAGTTTCTCCTCAATCTGCTCCCCGGTCCGCGCGGCCATGTCCGGCTGTTCTTCCTTGTAATGCGCATATTCATCCAGCAGCACTTCCAGCTCGGCTAACTCCTCATACGTATCAGCATGGCTCATCGGCGGGCAAAGATGTCCGATCAAACAGGCGGCTCCGCGCCGTTTCGCCTGAATTCCCTCGCCGAGAATCGTAACATAATACGGGTAAATATTAGGCAAATCCTGTAACGCCAGTTCAGGATAACAACGGTGCGAAAGCCCGGCATTTTTTCCCGGCAGCCATTCCAGCGAACCATGGGTTCCCACATGGATAACGGCATCAGCCTGCCAACTCTCTCTGATCCAAGCATAAAACGCAAAATAATGATGCGGCGGCGGGCAAGTTGGTGAATGAATGATTTTTGCGGGGTCTTCGCCAAAACCTCGCGGCGGCTGCAGCGTAATCATGACATTGCCGTTCATTATCCCTGGCACCAGCAGACTGTCATCAGCAAAAAACACATCCCCAGGCGGCAGGCCCCATTCCCTGATTAAATCCTCCCCGGTGCTCTGTTCCAATCCGTCAAACCAGGTTTTGTAACCATCTATACTAACCCTGCCTACCACCTTCGCAATTTGCTCATCAGTAAGAAATCTGCGGTCATTCGTGACCCCTGCCAGCAATGCATCCATAAGAGCTTGTCCGTTCTCCGGCAGCGAGTCGATAGTATACCCGGCGTTCGCCATCTCCCGTAACAGTCTCACTACACTTACCGGAGAATCCAGTCCTGCTGCGTTGCCGATATTGGCATTAGTCGGCGGATAATTGTGAAAAATAATGGCCACTTTCTTCTGGGCATTGTCTTTGTGACGCAAATTGACCCACTTTTTTGCCTTGTCTGCCAGCGCTGCTACCCGTTCGGCAACAGACATATATCTGCTGATGCCATAACGGTCGCTTTCTTTACTAGAAACTACCCCGCCATGAATAACACCGTCAAACTCTGGCTGCACCACATTGACCGAAAGCTCAACCGGGTTCATGCCGACAAAACCGTCCTGCCATTCTGACTGCGGGCGCAGCAAATTGTAAGCCTGAAGGATAGGGACATTCAAATTGCGCAAAAAGCCTGGCTGATTCTGCCTGCTCAGCGTAAGTCCCACTTTGAAAGTATTGATTACTGCAGATATAACCACATGCTCTTGCAGATAAAAAAACTTTTGTACCGCTTGACTTATCCCAGGCGCCTGCAAATGGATATTATCCTCCCACAAGCCAAATATCGCCAATGCGTCAAGCCCCCGCTTGTCCAATTCCCGGATGACGGCATCAATATAATCCGTATCCTGCCATATCCAGGACTCGCGCGAAAACAGGATACCGACCAGCGGGCGCTTGTGCGGACAAAACTCACTCAGATACTCATCTGTCGAAAGAAGGACTTTATCTTTGGCTTTGGGGTGATAGATTCCCTGCCAGACAAGCTCCTGCGGCAGCTTATACTCGCATGTTTCCTGGCCGCTTTTATTTGCCAACCACAATACAAGGTTCTGGTAATTACTGCTGCCACTCAACAGAATATAATCGCGAATTTGCTGTATTTCTACTTCCGTAAAACCACTAACCGTATTCTTGCTGCTATCGGCTGTCGACATAAAGGCATACGCAATCTTAGCTTGATTACGCAACCATTTAAGCGCCTTATCTGCTACTTCGCACTCATAAACCGGCCCTTGCCACAGAAAGATAACAATACTGCTTGCTTTAATCGCTGCCGCATGATGCTCTGACCAGGTTACAGAGGTGTCAAAAAAGTAACTCTGTATATTTGATGACATCATTTGGTTATTATGCAGATACTCACTGGTTTGCCGCAGCATCATATACTGCCTCTCGACATTAGTAAAAATAGTTACCATACCCAAACTCCTTTATCATCATATAAACTCACTGTTTGTTCTGCAGCTTTCGCAGCAAATACAAAAAATAAGGAACTCCCAACAGCGCCGTCATAATGCCTACACGTATTTCGGACGGGCAAATCAGCATCCGCCCAAGAGTATCGCAGACCACCAAAAACATACCACCGGCACAAGCACAAAATGGTAGCAGAATACGGTGGTCGGGACCTACCAGAATCCGTGAAATATGCGGAATGACCAAGCCCACAAACCCAATATTGCCGCTGACACAAACAGCAGTGGCTGTCGTCAGCGAAGCAATGGTTAATAAAAGCAACCGAAAAAGCACAACAGGCATCCCGACAGCTCGTGCTTCGGTTTCTCCAAGAACAAGAATATTGAGGTGACGCGCTAACAGTAACAACGTGCCAATTCCCAGACTGATAGGCCAAAAAGCCATATATACATGTTCCCAACGCCGGAAATCCAGACCACCAACCATCCAGAACAGGTACTGCTGCATTTTTTGTTCGTTGATATAGGTTAATATCCCTGATGTGACCGCCCCTAAAAGCATACTTACCGCCACTCCTGCCAGCAGCAGCGCCATCACCGGAATCTTCCCCTGCCTCATTACCAGCAAAAGAGTAATGCCGGCAGCACTGGTCGCACCAACAAAGGCGAACAACGGCATATAAAAAAGATTCAACACTGCAACACCGGAAGCAATAGCAATTACAACACCAAGAGCTGCCCCACTGGATACACCGATAATCCCGGGGTCTGCCAGATGATTGCCGAAAATCCCCTGCATAACCGCCCCAGATACAGCCAGCGCCGCACCTACCAGAAGTCCGGTTAATGTTCGCGGCATACGTATATACCATAAAATTGCTTGTTCTTCCAACACAACATCATTAGCACTAAAACCAGGCACATATAGCTGATAACCCAATACGGCAACAGCCCCGCCCAATGAAATATCAACCTGCCCAAGCAACAGAGAAAAAACTATGACAAGAAAAAAAGATAACACTAAAATCAAAATTTTGCGCCGATTGCGTCTATATAGATTCAGCATGGTGACCTTCTTTATCGAAAATTAAAAAAGTTCCGGATAAGCGGTTTTGGCAAACACCTCAATACTTTCCACAACATGATGTGAAGATACATAGCGGTATCTGTCAGAAATCATTTTTACTTGATGGTTGCGAACGGCATTAACATGCTGCAGGGCCGGGTCTGACATAAATTGCTGATAATAGTCATCAACACCGCTTCGTCCGTCATAATTCCAGGTTGGCAGCAAAAATATGTCAGGATTTACAGCTACAATCTGCTCTTTCGAAAGGCGATTTTCTCCCTGAATACTCCCTTTCTGGTTCTGGAGAGCGCCGTTACGCAAATGAGCATACTCGAAGATATCGGCCAGCAGATTATTTTTACTACCGATAACCCCGGTAAAATCAAATGCCATACAACACTTGCGTTTCTCCGGTGTAATCGAGGCTAATTTTTTTTCCACCTGCCGCAGACGTTCCTCCATTCGAACAAGAATATCTTGCCCTTTCTCCTCCTCACCCACCAGTTGGGCGAGCTTCATAACCCTTTGTTTTACTTCCTTCACACTTCTTGGACTATTGGAAATATATACCGGGATGCCAACTTCTCTCAGAGTTTGCACGGCTTCTGGCCGCAGCGTGGAAACAGTGATTAGCACCAAATCAGGCCTGAGGGCAATAATCGCCTCAGCATAAGGTACGGCCCGGTTGCTCACTTTTGCTGCCTGGTCGGGAGTAATAAAAGTAATGTCCATCTCACCCGCGTACCGGCTAAACGCAAGAATCCTATCCACACTCACAAGCTCCACCAATATCTCATCAATACCATACGCCAGCGACACAATACGTTTTGGCTTATCCGGCATTGTCATGGTATACCCGCTGTCATCAGTGACCGTATAACTATTTTCGGCTGGTAACACTTTGCCACCAACCGCCGGTCTGGCAGAACAGCCGGAAAGCATCATGCTAAACAAACAAATAATTAACAAATATGAAAATTCCCTCAATGTTAATAACAGCATGACTCAATCAAACCTCTTTCACTAAAAGGCTCACGCCTGACTGCACATGATTTATCTTAATCGCTAACGCAAGAATCCCGCCGCTGCTGGCGGTGTCAGTTCCAGTCAACCAGGTTCTCTTTCGCTTGTACCCCGATGTTTCAGACCTTTAAAAAAAAGCGCGGGCCATAATAGACCCGCAAAAACATGAAGGAGTTAGAAGAAATGGCAACAACTAAATAAGAAACTCCCGGTTGCCATGGCAGCCGGGAGGATTCTACAGGATAAATCTAAATAAAAACTCCTGGTCAATGACCAGGAGCAAATTCAGCATAACAACTTAACTCATCTGAAAATAAATTTCAAACAAGTTAATGCAACTGTAATCTCCTCCCCATCACTCGTGGGTAAAACGGCGATTTTTAGTCAGGCAGTTCTCCTGGCTCTGGATCATAGCTTGCCCAAACCTTCCCAAGACTTTCGTCCCAGTGGCATATCCTTGGGTTCACTCCCCATTACAGTGGCGGGACCGCGCCGGTTTTTCACCGGTCTTCCCTATTAAG
>NZ_JBYKYF010000252.1:0-4553 GCF_057736855.1 Sporomusa sp. | reverse complement strand
CTTGATGTACAGTTTACCACTTGTTTGTGCTGTCCATCAAACGGGGTACGGGGCAGAGATCAACGTGTCCTAATCTGGTTCTACCGTATTTTTTCACTTAACGGTGCTTCATCAAGCAGGCTAAGAAAAGTTTCTACATCATCTAATTGTAACCGACATGATAAACAATATATAATTGCACCATCACGACGATTGAAGGCGTATAACTCATTATGATTTGCTTTCTGAAGCAATAAGTCTGTTTCTTCCACCGTAAGACCTAATATTATCGCAAGTTTGATTACCGTGTTACGAATGGGTTTTCGTTCACCTCTTAAGATTTGGTAAAAATGTCCCTTCTCCATGTTGGCTAGACGAATAATATCTGAAGGAACATACCCTTTTTCGACAATTAGTTTTTGTAGATAAGTCTCGAATTTAATGTCATTTGACTTTAGTGTTTTTAATAAACTCAAAATTTTCTCTTTGTCTTGATAACCAAATGAAGCTAACTTTTCTTTTAGTTCTTTGGCGCTAAGCTTGCTAAGAGTCTGGCTTTTATCTAGTACGGGGACATATTTATCTTTTTTTTTCTTACTCAGTCCATCAATAGCCACACCGAAACCAACAATAGTAGTCCTTCCCAGCAATATCGGGCATAGCGGTAAGAGGTAATGTTTTTTATAAATTTCGTTAAATCTTATTACATGATCCATTACTGATTCAGGTAATTTAAAAATATTAATCACTCCCCTAAAGTGGGCATTCTGCACACCCCTATATTAAATGGTTGATTTATAATCAATTTAGAAATTAGCAGGAGGTTGATAACAATGAAAGAAATAATTGAAATGGTAGATTGGAAAAAAGTGTTTAATGATGCTGCTAAATCAGCTCTAGTGGCAATCATTCCAGTTCTAACAGCACTTGCTTCTGGTTATTATGACAAAAAAAATTCATAAATAAGAATTCTTCATTTATCATGGATTACCTGTCAAAAAAAACGGCAGCAAAGCCGGAAGTGCAAGCAGATGCCTTCTGGATTGCTGCCATCAACTTATTGATTCCCATAATGTTGTAAAATACTATTTCTGAACTACCCCCGACCTTTTAGACAATAATAGAAAATCCACTTGTAAGCGGTAAAATAAAAGGGATGAAATTCGGCCACTGAAAATGGATGAAATTAAAACTCCATAGTCTTTTCAAAACCCTGATATTCTTTCAGGTAGAAAGGACGTGGATATGTTGTTGAGGTGGCCGATGTATAGTAAATTTCATGAACTAAAAGCACAAAAGATTAAGAAGGCGCAAGTTGCCCGGAAGCTGTCACTTGACCCTAAAACAGTTGCCCGCTTCTGGAATATGACGCCTGAAGAGTTTTTAACCTTTTCTAACAAAAAGCGTAAACATAAGTTAGATAAATACGAAACTGTCATTGTTAACCGTCTCCGAGAGTTTCCGGATTTGAGCGCTGCTCAGATCATGGATTGGCTAATAGAAATCTATGACGATACATCTCTTAAAGAGCGAACAGTACGAAGATATGTTGCTTAGTTACGTAAAAAGCATCAAATGCCTAAACCAATAACAATACGGCAGTATGAGGCGGTTGAAGAACTTCCTCCTGGGTTGCAATTGCAAATTGACTTTGGACAAACCGCTGTACCTAAGACAGAGGGAGGAAAATCTACTGTTTACTGTATGGGAGCAGTACTATCTCATTCACGATACAAATACGCTGAGTGGTCAGATAAGCCGCTTACTACGCCACTCCTGGTAACTATGCTAAAACGATGTTTTGAATTCTTCGGTGGCGTACCCAAAGAAATTGTCTTTGATCAAGATAAGCTAGTAGCAGTTAGTGAAAACTATGGAGATATCATATTTACTACTGAGTTTGAACAGTTTAAACAGTTCATGGGATTCTCCGTATATCTATGCGTAAAGGTGACCCTGAAAGCAAAGGCAAAGTAGAAGCCGTTGTCAAGTATCTGAAGAACAACTTTGCTAAACACCGCCTCTTCACTTCACTGACAGATTGGAACCAAACACAACTAGATTGGCTGAAGCGCACAGGTAATGCCAAAGAACATGGGACAACAAAAAAAGTACCAGCGCAAGCATTTCTCCTCGAAAAGCAACACTTGCGGCCAGTACCCTCAATAAAAATCCCTGAAGACATTTTAGCAGTAATGGTGCGTAAAGACAATACCATTCTGTATAAGTCTAACAGGTATTCTGTTCCTCTCGGTACGTATCGCCCAGGCCGCAAACTGACTGCTCCTTATTAGTAGACGCATAGTCAAGCTAAAACAACTAAATATCTTGCTCAAACTGCCTTGGGGATAAGCACCCCCAAGGCAGTTTGTTTCTCTGCCTATAAAAGACTTTTTTGGCTATTTCTCTACCATCAAAGACTCCATTGCCTCGCACTAGTTCCGTATTTAATAATTTAATATTTTATGGAAATTCTCTGCTATGGTATTATCATAAGAAATTACCACCAGGTCTGCTCATGCTGGCTTTGAAGCCATGTTTGCTTAACATATCTATATATTGTTTCCCGCAAAACTATAAGTCGCGACCTGTGTGTATAATTAGCCATGGAGTGTTTTTTTCTGACCCAATAGCTGCTTGAAGAACATTGATAGCTAATTGCTCCTTCAGGTCTTGTCCATCGACCAACCAACTTCTTTCGGGTATTCTATTTTATTATTTTTGAATACTTTACTTTGAGGATGGCTTGGATTTTTTTTTGAATTTATTTCTCCTTTCCACCCATACACATTCGTTTAGCTTAGCTATGTGATACCTCGAAACATTGTCCAGTAGATGTAGTTAATAGCATTACTAAGACTGAAAAATAAATAAACCACCGAAAATATTGTGAAGTAACTATCACACTTCACATAACCTAACCGTATGATATACAAAAAACATATTGGGATGGTGATGTGGTATATGGCTGTCACAGAAGAAGTTGCTGTAGGGAATAATCAGGATCGTATACTAAGAGAAATACTGCTTATAAGGCTAGCATTAACAGAAATGTATAAGAACAATCGGTCTTCAGAAGATGTTGAATATATCAAAGAAGCAGTTACAGCTTTAAATACAAAAATAAATTCCATTGATACCCAAATAAAAGACCTTGATACAAAAATTGAAAGAAAATGTGACGCTCTAGAAAGTAAAATTAATACTTTAGATGACAAAATCGAAAGAAAGTTAGATACCCTTGATAGTAAACTGGATAAAAAAATAGATAAATTAACCGCCATAGAAACTGATGTAAAAAAAATAAATGATAAACAACAACTTATTGAACAATCCATGAATGAAGCCGTTCAAACAAACAGATGGCGCTATGGTATTTCTATAAGCCTTGTGGCAGCTGGCGCTGCTATTGCAAAATTATTTTTGTAATTTGACATACACGTGAA
Source organism: Sporomusa sp. (assembly GCF_057736855.1). Lineage (NCBI taxonomy): Bacteria > Bacillati > Bacillota > Negativicutes > Selenomonadales > Sporomusaceae > Sporomusa > Sporomusa sp. The sequence goes on along the minus strand of NZ_JBYKYF010000252.1, from coordinate 1,128 downwards.
TGCAGTATAACTAAAGATATTAATGATACCAATAGTATTATGTCTTTTACAAAAAAATACGTGAAATACGAAACCTCCATCCCCTTGGTTGTAACTAATTAACATTGACACTCTCTTTTATATTATGACATTTTTTTACTTTTATCTAAAAAATAAGTATACGATATACTGATTATTTTGCCTAGTCTATCAGATTATGTCAAAATTTTTACCATTTTTTCTCATGGAAAATAATTCAACAGAAGCTTGGTTTTTGTTATAATAGGCATGTGACTAAAGTCCTGTCAATAGGACTTTAGTTCTGTTTTAATATATTTTAAATACTAAGAGGGTGTTACCGTGGTGGACCATCGCATAAATAGCCTGATAAAGCGACTTGATACATTAGGATACATGCCTTACCAAATTCAGAGTATTTTGGAAGAGGCAGCTAATGGTGCAAACTTGAATAGCATCTCCCCAGAACAAGCAAACCAGATTGTAGAGTACCTGGAGGAATATATTGTATTTGCTGAAAAATGCAAAAAATATAAATACTAATTGCTGTTTTCTCCACTAAAGATGGAGCATTATTGTATTTGTTAATTACATAAACTATCACGTGCTCCCCACGCCACCATAAACGAAAATAGTATAATAAGGCTACGGCAAGAGCTCGTTAATTTTTGAGATACGAACTCGATACACAAACTGAGATTCACTCCCGCAACGTACCGCAATTTGTCTAAGCTTCATCAAAGCATAAGGACGCACGGTAAAATGAGCAAAGCACGGGAGTGACGCCGTAGAAATGGGGGCATAAAGTGCAAGTAGTCTATGAGCGTTGTAGCGGAATTGATGTTCATAAGCAAAAAATTGTTGTCTGCATGAAACAGGGGATAAAATTTGAAATACGTCAGTTTGGTACATTCACACGGGATTTACGGGAAATGACAGAATGGTTAAAAGCATCCGGGTGTCAGATGGTGGCAATGGAAAGTACAGGTCCTTACTGGAAACCGTTATACAACGTCTTTGAGGCGCAAGACCTTCCCGCTATTGTAGTAAATGCGGCACATATGAAAGTGCTGCCGGGTAGAAAAACAGATATATCAGATGCAGAATGGATCGCTGATTTGCTGCAACATG
>NZ_JBYKYF010000251.1:0-4604 GCF_057736855.1 Sporomusa sp. | reverse complement strand
CCATGCATAGTATCCACTTCTGGCTACTTTTAAAATGCGGCATAAATCGCTAACAGCATATTGGGAGCGGAAATGGTAGATAAATTGAATTTTACTTGCTGTTTTTGGCGAAGTATACCGCTGCTTGCTTTAAAATAGCCACTTCATTTTCTAGTTCCTTAATGCGGCGTTGCGCCTTACGAAGTTCATCTTCATCCGGCTTTAGATTTCCGGATCCGGGAAAAGCGTGTTCTGGGTCACTTTTATATTGTTGTATCCATTTATAGACCGTATTTTCGTGTATTCCTAGTTCTGCTGCCAAACTGGGGCAGGTTCGAGCTCCACTTAAATAAAGTTTTACGATATCTTTTTTAAACTCTGCATCGAAACGCTTACCTCTCATACCGGACACCTCCTGCTTTATTGTACCAGCCATTCTTGATGTCCGCAAAAAGCATTACGGTTCAATATATCTGCAAATCCCCATTTCCCTTCTACTTCAAACTGAATTAATCCATAATCACATTTTTCTTTCGCCAGAAACATTTCTTCTGGAAAATATAGCTGACCATCATCTCCTAAGAGATATACTAAACCGTCTTTATGACCCCCTTGGCACATTTGTATATGCCTGTATGATAAATCATACATTCTTGCAAGTCATTTGACCTCCCTAAAATTTCTCTTAACATGACCCAGTATCAACGTTGAATAGGCCGCCGTTCCTTATCAATTCTTATCAAAAACATACACTTTGTAGTGAATAATTAACTCCAGGAAAATGCCATTCAAATTTACAACAGAAACATGACAGGGGCGGGATTACTGACACGCTTAATAGATGTCAATAACTCCGTCCCTTGTCAGTTCTTAGTATATTTAATTGTTAGCCTAATAAGCTGGATGTTTTTCACAGCTATCTGGGCGCCTCATTTGAAGATGGATAATTTTAATTTAATATTAAAACTTTTCCATCTTGAATGGATTCCACGTTATCGAACTCATCAGCAAATCGTTCAGGATACTCTGTATGTATCGGAATAATCTTTTTCGGTGTACAAGCCTGCACAATTTTACGAAGAGTCTCAACATCCGCATGACCGCTGGTATGTAAATGAATCACATCCATCTGTTGTTCCCGGCAATACTGGATGAAGCGCCGGACACGTTCTGTCTGCAAATACCCGCCCCACAAAGAATATATGAGACCTGCCTCAGTAATATTTTTTATATGTTGCAAATCAGACAACATTGAATCCCGAACTAGCATGCAATAATGTTGCCGTGCCCTCAATTCTTCACGGGAAATTCGATAGCGGCTAAATCGCTTCATCCAAACGGCGCGCTCTCCACTTTTAAACATATGTTGCGTAAGGAAATAAGGATAAAACACCCTAACATTACTGAAAACGAACGGATTAGGAATTTTCCCTCCTAGTTCCGCAACAATGTTAGCAGTAAAAATGCCCATGACAAACAGCCGGTTGTTGCGTTTTGCTGCCCGATACATGCCTACTAACCGGTCAATGTTCACCGCAGATTGCATGACAAATATCGGCCCATTCTTTTGCTGCATAAATTCATAAGCGTGCTGTTCAATCTGCTCTTCCGTCTCTACGCCCTCGCTGGTTCGACTCATCATGGTTCCTTCCAGCAATAAGGCATCTACTTGCTGCGGCAAATGCTTAAGAAAATACCAAGTCGCTTTGGCTTTTTTGCCATGCATTCGCAAATCCCCGGTATAGACCACGCACTTGCCTTCGGCCTGAATTACAAATGCATAAGCATCATAGGCGGAGTGATCAACCAAGTATGGCGTTATTGTAAAATCGCCGATTTGAAAGGACTGCCCGCTGACAAAATAATCAGCAGGCCGCACAGACGGGCGCACTGAAACAAACTGAGCAATCATATTTATTACCTTCGCGGTTGCCTCGCCCATATAGATAGGTATATCTGGATGAATATATTCCAAAAGGCCGATATGATCGCCATGATAGTGAGAAAAAAGCACGGCATCTACATTACGCTGGTCACCCTTATAAAGACCGTTTACTTTTGGGAGTCCTGGTGTTTGCATATTTTGTTCCCCGTTTAATGGCGGCAAAACTTGTCCCGCATCCAGGATGATGCGGGTATTACCAGTAGCTATTTCAATGCAACTGCCGCCAATTTGATGGGTGCCGCGATGAACAGTAATAATCAATCAAACTCACCAGCTTCCAACATTATTTTTTATTTTGCAATTCTATCCCTCAATTCAGATGGCTCTTTAGCAACTTCAAATTTTAGGGCTTCAATATTATCTAATTTTTTCTTGTCATATTCGATAAGTCCCCATTGCTTATCATATGGTTTTGGTCGCTTAGTACTAGGCCATACAATATAACCTCTAACATTTGCCGCATTTACAGAATAAAATTCATTAGCTTTTTCAATATGCTTCTTCAATGTAGTGGTGTAGCACAGCAACTCATCATGAGCACCCCTTCTTTTCCCTGATCCCGTTAAATTCCTTATTATCTTCAATTCAAGTATAATAAAACTTTGCGTCTCTTTTTCATAAGCCAGTATATCCAATTTCTTTCCTTTTCCAAATCCACTCAAGTCCTCTTCGGCAAAATTTCTTTCCGCATCAAGCAATATCCATTCTTTACCCGGAATTGGTAATATCCTATTTGCTTCCAACGCACGTTTAATTATAAATGCTTGCAATTTATATTCGTTTTTATTGTTCTTTTTTTCTTGGTTATCTTTATTTTTTTCCTGATCGCAAAATACTACTGGAGAATTCAAATCAAGAATTCTTTTTGTAATAGTCTTAGAAGTCGCACAACTAAAAACTTCATTTTGATTTTTATTTTCTCTACAAGCCTCTTCATAATTATTCTTCAGTTTACTAGTAAAAGTTCCGCTCATATTTTCCCATTCCCCCTCTCATAAAGTTCCACAAAGCAACCAGCGTCTACAGGATCTATAAATCCTCAAATCCCCTTCTTTTACTAACTTCCATCGAGAAGTAGTGATAATTATAAAAATAACCCTGCAGATGTCCAATCTTTAAACATGAATCAATCGGTGACCAACTTGAATTTTAAATTGTTTTCTATTGCATATTGGTGAGCAAAAGAATCCTGATGACAAATAACCACCAAATTGTCCTCGCAGCTTTCATATAAACAATTTCCAAAGGCATTATCATCTATTTGTGTAACACTTTCTGGAATGTATATTTCCTCTAGTGATGTGCAACCGGCAAAAAGCCCCTCCTTGATGACAGTCAACCCCTCCGGAAGATCAATCCTTTCCAATTGAGAACAATTACCAAAAGCATATTTACCAATTTCTTTTATGGTACTTGGCAGTATGACTTCGCGCAGCGATGTGCAACGACAAAACATTTCCTCGGGTATGACCTCTATACCTTCTGACAGCTTTACTGATTTCAGATAAAAACATGTTTCAAATGCCGATTCGCCTATGTATTTGATACTGCCTGGAAGTTCTATACTTTCTAATCCGCAACTCGAAAAAGCCAATTCGCCTATACGCTCAAGCGAGTTTCCAAAATGGATGTTTTTTAGACAAACCATGTTAAAGAAAGCTTTATCTTCGATCCGTTTCAAGCTATCGGGAAAAATAACAGTATGAATACCTGGTTGCACTGTATGGTTCCACCACCCAAGAATTCGCTCTTGTGCAATAAGGCCGTAACCCCTTTCCCCTACATATTCATGAAATGCTTCATCTGCGATCTCAAGAATGCCATCAGGAATGGTTAAACATTCAATATTATCTAATTCACTTGCATCATAATAAGAAAATATTTGTTTTTTTGCATAATAGGCACGTTCAAAATTAATTGCTGCATCATAAATCATAAGTTGAGCGACTTCTATATCTTCCTCGGTAACATCGTGAGATTAGCTAATAATTGCCAATATACGTTCCCTGCGTTCGGCGGTCATACACGTGTCAAGAATGGTAGAATACAAGCAATCGGCAGCTCCTATCAATGCAGTCGTAAGAATACCATCGTCCAAGGTATCGCAAAACTTGGTTTTGAGGTTTCAATTCCCTAACGGGAATTTCTGTTTTTCAGACACCACCCAAGCTGTCATGCGTTCGGCGCCCATATCATCCAGTTTCAATTCCCTAACGGGAATTTCTGTTTTTCAGACGCGCATAGCAGCTATTGAGTCTTTGGGTATATGACTGGTTTCAATTCCCTAACGGGAATTTCTGTTTTTCAGACACGGGCGAAAGGAGAGATGTTAAGATGACAACTTGGGAAAGTTTCAATTCCCTAACGGGAATTTCTGTTTTTCAGACGGTTAGGCGTTTAGATACTGCGGTGGTAGGGGGAGAGTTTCAATTCCCTAACGGGAATTTCTGTTTTTCAGACTGAAAGCTGATGAACCGGACAAAAAAATTACCGACACGTTTCAATTCCCTAACGGGAATTTCTGTTTTTCAGACGTTAAACATGATTATTAAGGTGTCGCTTCCAAAACGTTTCAATTCCCTAACGGGAATTTCTGTTTTTCAGACTACCTGCTAAATTAGTTGGCAACTTTTCACGTTGTAGTTTCAATTCCCTAACGGGAATTTCTGTTTTTCAGACC
>NZ_JBYKYF010000250.1:0-4606 GCF_057736855.1 Sporomusa sp. | reverse complement strand
TTAGCGTACATCAGGTGGTTTTTTATTTCCATGTGGTGTTGATTTGACGCTTACGCAAGAACGACAAGTACCATGTCCTATGCTAAGTAAGACTATAATATTTTATGATATTACAATAAAAAAATTTAATAACAAAAAACAGAGAAAATGTAAAATAATTGAATTTTTTGTCGAAGGATTTCAATGTCCTTGCTAGAAATACTTAATGCTAAAATATTACATAAGGAGATGACGAAATTGCAATTATTCCGGAATTTAAGAACAGCTTCAAAAATAATGGTATTGGTGACATGTATGGTACTGTTTTTAGGTATTGTAGGATATGCGGGATATTATTCATCTACCAAGTTATCGGCTGGAATGGATGATATGTACCAAAATAGGTTATTGGCTATAAAATGGATTAATGACGCCAGAACTCATAATAGAGCCGATGAGCGAGCGCTTATTGGACTTTTCGTACATACGGATAAAGCAGAAGAGCAAAAGAACCTTCAAGAGATAAAAAGACGATCAGAGGCGTTTGATAAAGCATTTTCTGATTATGCTAAGACTAAACTTGACACTTATGAGGAAGAGCGAATAGCCAAGTTAAAAGAAGAATTAACTTCCTATCGAGCAGCGCGTACGAAGGCGATGGATTTGGCTATGTCCGGGAAAAAGCAGGAAGGTTATGTAGCTTTTCGGCAAGACGCTGCACCCTATCTCGAAAATGTACAGACGATACTGCGGGAATTAGCCAATTATAATGATCAAAAAGCCGAAATGCAAAAAAAGGCTAGTGATGAACTTGTTTCATTTACTAATAAATTGATACTTGGTAGTACTTTGCTGGCAATTGTTCTTGCATTGGGATTAGGCTGGATTATTGCCAAGATGATTGGCAACCCGCTTATCCAGCTAGTTAGTATCGTTCGTGAAGTGGCTCAGGGAAATCTGGTAGTTAATAAGATGGATGTTAATTCTCATGATGAAGTTGGGGAACTAGCGGCAGAATTTAATGTCATGACAGACAATCTTCGGAATTTGGTTAAACATGTGAATCAGACGGCCGAACAAGTTGCTGCATCGGCCGAAGAGTTGACTGCCAGTGCAGAGCAATCATCTCAGGCAACTACGCAAGTTGCAGCTACTATTACCGAGATCGCTGCAGGAGCAACTAAGCAAGTAGCTGCTGTTGATTCTACGGCTTCAGTGGTAGAGCAAATGTCAGCAGGTATTCAGCATGTGGCTGTCAATGCCAATGCGGTATCAGAAATGGCGGATAAAGCGACTAGTGCTGCCAATCAAGGTGATAAGGCAGTAGATGCGGCTATGAATCAAATGAAAAGTATCGAAAAATCGGTTTCCAGTTCAGCGCAGGTAGTTACAAAACTAGGAGAGCGGTCAAAAGAGATTGGACAAATTGTTGATGCCATTTCAGGAATTGCCGGTCAAACCAATCTGTTGGCACTAAACGCAGCTATCGAGGCGGCGCGAGCGGGTGAACAGGGCAGAGGTTTTGCCGTTGTTGCCGAGGAAGTGCGCAAATTAGCAGAACAGTCGCAGGAAGCGGCTAAACAAATTGCCAGATTGATTGCAGAGATACAGATGGAAACCGATAGCGCTGTCGCTGCCATGCAAGATGGCACGCGGGAGGTGAAGGTCGGTACCGAAGTAGTAAATACTGCGGGACAGGCGTTCAAGGAAATCGTGTCGCTCAATGGCGAAGTATCGGCGCAAATAAGAGAAATATCAGCCGCAATTCAGCAAATGGCATCAGGCAGTCAACAGATTGTGGCAGCGGTACGAGATGTAGACAACATCAGCAAAGAAGCAGCCAGTCAGACACAAGTGGTTTCGGCAGCGACAGAGGAACAGTCTGCATCAATGGAAGAAATCGCATCATCCAGTCAGGCGTTGGCAAAATTGGCCGAAGAAATGCAGAATGCTGTCAGAAAGTTTAAGGTTTAGGGTTTAGAGATCAGTCAGCTAGGAGTGAACAACTTAAGATATAAGATAAATTTGTAATGTATTATATGAATGTCGCTGGATAACAGATTCCTAAGGTTATGAGGTGCCAATATAAGCAGGCAGTAGCTGGATTGGTTGCTCTTAGTGGCTACAACTGGGAAGAAGCCAACAACTCCGTTAGGTTTGGTATAATTAAAAATAAAAGGTAGGAATTTGTATGAAAGTATTAGGGCTAGTAGCGTCACCGAGAAAACTAGGAAATTCAGAGATATTAACAAAAGAAATGCTGGCTTCTCTTCCTGATGAAGTGGAAAAAGCAATGATCCGGTTAACCGAGATTGACATTAAGCAGTGCAAGGCATGTTATGCTTGTCTGTCGGAAAACAAGCAGTGTGTTATTCATGACGATCTGAGCTTCTTGTTGGAACAGATAAGGAAGGCCGATGCTATTGTAATTGCTACTCCTTGTTATTTTTTAGGCACCCATACCACGCTGAAAATGATTAATGACAGATTAATTTCCGTTCTGCAGCAAGCTAAAGAATTTAGGGGAAAAAAATGCGTTATCGCAGTATCCTACGGGATTAAAGGTTGGGAAGGGTACGCCCGTGAGGCCGCGGTTACTACTGCTCGTTTTTTGCACTTGGATGTAGTTGGGACAATGCTGGTTCATGCGGCAAGTCCGGGAGAGGTTGTCAAACCAGAAGTGCTTGCTGAAGCTCGTCGTCTGGCAACATTGCTTGTAAGTAATGGCCAAATGAAAAATAGTCTGCATAGCCTGCCAGTTCATGCATGTCAGTTGTGTGGCAATACCATGCTTCAACTGGCACCGACCGGAAAGGTAAAGTGCCAGTTGTGTGGGGCAGATGGTAAGATTTTATGGAAAGAAGGAGAATTTACAATTGATTTTGCAATCTCTTAGCATTACCGATTTTCGCCCGAAGGTATGATGGATCATGGTAAAATTCTGGAGGCTATAAAACATCAATACATGACAGAACGTCATGAACTGAATAAATTGAGAAAACCTTACAATTATTATAACTGGTGGATTCAGCCGAAATGAGATAAGCTGGCCCGAGTATATGGAATCGCGGTATGGTTGGTGGCTGATGCTGCAACGCTGGTTACAGATCGAGAAAAAATTAGGTTAACACGATAAGCTGCAGAAGATTGTAATAAATAAAAACATGCCCAGTACTATTTATTGGTGCTGGGCTTTTACTATGCCAATAGGTACATCACGTATTATGGTTAAGTCAGTTGTCATGTGTTACGCATGGCTTTTTTTGCTAATTTTGTTAGATAATCTGCTTTTTTCAACAGACGTCACTAATAGATAAAAGGATTTAGTTATAATTATTATCACAGATTAGCGTGCTTATAGTGTAATATCAGCAATCGAAATTTGATTAGTAGTCCCTTGCTTTACATTTTACACTACAATAAGGAGGCATTCTCTATGCAAAGAAGATGGTGCCGTGCCTGGCTGCGCGGCAAACCGCACTATATGCGGTATAAACCGATGCCTAAAATGCGCACAAGGCAGTATACCAGCAAAAGTCTTTGACCTGAGCGTCAAAGCTGTCAAAAAACTTGCTCCGGCGTAGCGGCTGCTGGGATTTTTCTAAGTAGCCTGACGGGTGTGCAGGCCAATCCTACCAGTGGCAGCATTACGGCCGGGAAAGGCACTATTACTGGGCAGGGGACGAATCATGTCACCATTAACCAGACCTCCAATAAGCTGGCGATTAATTGGAACAGCTTTAGTATTGGCAAAGGCGAAACAGTGCAGTTTATTCAGCCAGGCGCTTCCTCCATCGCCCTTAACCGGGTGTTAGGCAATAACGCCTTGGCGATTTATGGACAGCTCAGCGCCAATGGTAAAGTTTTTCTTATTATTACAGTGGCAAATGGCGGCTATGCGGCGCTCTTAGGCACCAATGTCGCCAATGAAGGCGTTATCTTAGCAAAAGAAGGTACGGTGGCGTTAGGCGCAGGCAGCAAAATCACTTTGGACTTTATCGGCGACGGTCTGCTGACATTGGCAGTTGATGAGAGCAAGGTTAAGGCTGAACTCAAAAACAGCGGCCTGATTCAAGCCGATGGCGGTCTTGTTATCATGAACGCCAAGGCAGCAGATACCCTGACTGGCTCGGTTGTCAACAATACAGGCACTATAGAAGCCAAAAGTGTTATTGATAAAAACGGCGTGATTATCCTATCCGGCGATAGTGTAACGAATGCAGGGTACTTGATGCCAGCGGAAAAACTGCCGGTGAAACCGGCGGCACGGTTTTACTCCTTCTCGCTGGGACAACTTGATATGGATTCGAAGGATGCAGCTGACAATGATAGCGCTCATACTGCCGGAGATTATCATAAAACCAATTTAAATTTCTATCGGATACAAAAGGTGAACAATCGTCTTAACCTTCATTTCTCGTTTGCTGGGCAGTTGGCCAGCAAAAACCTGGATTCTTCCGAAAAAATTTCCCTCGGGGGGCCAAGCGGTGTCAGAGCCTATCCGGTCAATGAGGCCTCTGGCGATGAAGGCTATGTGGCGACAGGCGAACTGCGCTGGAATTTGCCCGACCCTCGTGTGCAAATCACTGCCTTCAATGATGGTGGGCATGTTACGCTCAATAAAAAC
>NZ_JBYKYF010000249.1:0-4641 GCF_057736855.1 Sporomusa sp. | reverse complement strand
TCCATATCGGCATTTTAGAAATGTACGAGAATCAAATTCAATGTCATTAATATCAAATATAACTGCATGCTCAGCCCCCTGTTCTAAGGCCCTTTTCAAAAAATACTTTTGCTCGTCTGTTAAGATTTTTGTCACTCTTACCTTCTCCTTTCAAAAAATAGCGGTTACTAGCAAAAACAAAAAGGCTTCGATTTTTTCCCATAGAAAAAAATCGAAGCCTTTGGTTTTCCAATCAGCTTGTTGTTGATAATATTAGCATCGATAAAGAAGTTTGTCAATCCTATGAAATGTTGCAAAATACTACCATATATTAAGCCTCTGTAAATCCACAGAGGCTTAATATATAAAATCTTTGGAGCCGGTAACAGGGCTCGAACCTGCGACCCTCTCATTACGAATGAGATGCTCTACCGACTGAGCTATACCGGCAATTTGACAATAATATTCTACTCTTAGAAACCAAAAAAGTCAATATTGACAAGATTGGTTTGACGACCAGCTCAGCTTAGAAATTTCTTCAAGAAGCCTATTAAGGCTATTAGAATCACTAAACAAGTCAGATACTACGCTACCATCGAGTTTTCGGTTACTCACCATTCCTTGCATAATCTTTTTGACTTCGCCTATGGCCAGCGGCTGGCGGTATGGTCTATTCTCGCTTAAAGCGACAAACACATCAGCAACACCCACTATTCTGGAACCCAGCCGAAGCGAATTTCCAGGTATGCGGAAAGGATATCCTGAACCGTCTAATGTCTCATGATGAAAGGCCGCCCACTCAGCAATTGTCGAAAACCCGTCAATCTGTTCCAAAATCCGGTAGGTGTAGTAAGGATGTTGCTTAATAATTGAGAATTCAGTATCTGTTAGCTTACCTGGCTTTTCCAGTATTTTATTGGGTATAGCCAGCTTACCCAAATCATGGAATAGACCAGCAATTTTTATCAACTTGACTTCCTGTTGGCTGTACCCCCTCGCCTGGGCCAAAAAAGCAGCGACTAAAGAAACACTACGGGAATGCATACCTGTAAAACAGCTGGTACGGTCAATAATAGTAGCAAAAATTTCGCCAATATTAACAACATCATCCATATTAAAAACCATTCGCCCATACATATCAATCTGCTGGAAGAAGTTCTGGTAATAGTGCCGATTGATCAAATCTAGCCAAAAACCATCTTGGCGAGCAATTTCATGCAAAGCCCGTACCAAATCAGGGTCGAAATAGCTACCGCGCAACTCCCGAATAGCCGATAAAACGTCAGGTCGCTGCTTAAATATATACACATGATCCTGAAGAAGCACCTCTAAACGGTCTGCCAGATTAATAATCCTGCTGCTGATAGGAATATCTTTCCCCGCAAGGCCAGACGGATTGTCGCCATCCCATCTATCATGATGGTAGCGAATAGGTTCAGCCAACATACCCAACTGCTGTGAATCTTTTAATAGGGCGTAACCGGCTTCGGCATGGTGGTACACATCATCGCCGAGTTTTAAATTAAGCAACTTTTTTTTCTCAGACCAGCTAGATACGGCACCGATATCATGCAGCAACGATGCATACACAACAATCTGCCGCTGTCTTTCGTCCAGCCCAATATGCTTAGCAATCTTGTCGGCAATAATGGCTGTTCGCCAGTGATGCTGAGATAACCCGTCTGTTGAAATTTCAAACGCAATAGATAAGGCACTCACTAAATTACTAGGGTGGATAGAAAATAACATCTTGTCTCGCTCCCTATATAAAAAATATCCGCGACAACTAGCTGACGTCTCTTGCCGCGGATATTACTCAATTACTGGTTAACCATGTGCATATCTATCCGACAGCTCAGCTTGTTTTGCATCATTAAAGCGGTCTTCAGTACTAAGATAACCAGTTATCCGGCGTACCCGCTTAATGGGGGAACGCTCGACTGCTTTAACTACAATCTCATCGTCTTCAAGACGTAACTGTACCTGAGCAAGTTCTTTATTCTTTTTTTTCCATAACTGTAGCTCTTCAGAAACAATGGCTCTGATTTCCTCTTCGGTAATTTCTGAATCTGCCACAACTTTTACACCATCAATAAGCATATGTATCTCCTCCAAGATTATTTTAATAATATCAATTACTTAATAATAACAGTTATTCAACAATAGTCAATAGGCATTCCATTCACGACTTGTAGTTTTTCCATTTTACTCTATACAGCTTTTCGACACCTTCCGAAAAATCCCTGTAAAAACATTCAAAACAGCAAAACGCTATATCCTAAATTTTGTTGTCATACCAAAGTGAAATGGCGGTGCCTGCAACCACAAGCATATTATTTTTTATCTTCGCAACAAATTCAGCATTGTGCGGGTGGCCTCATAAGGATCTGCAGCACCAATAATCGCAGACACCACAGCCACACCATCTATGCCGGTCTCCATGACTGTCCGAATATTATTGTGATTAATGCCGCCTATAGCAACAACCGGAATCCGCACCTGTTCTTTGATGGTTTTTAGCGTCGCTAAACTTACATTATCGGCGTCATCTTTTGTATTTGTAGGGAATATGGCGCCAACTCCCAGATAGTCAGCGCCCTGTTCCTGCGCGAGCAGTGCTTCCTCCAAAGTAGCCGCAGACACGCCAATAATTTTATTGGGTCCTAACAGTCTTCTAGCTACTGCCACTGGCAAGTCTTCCTGTCCAATGTGAAGTCCTGCAGCATCGATCGCCAACGCAATATCTGCCCGATCATTGACAATCAGCGGTACCCCATAGGTATCAGTTATACGTTTAATTCTGGCAGCTTCCTGAAAAAACTCTAAAGATGATAAGTTTTTCTCCCGAACCTGCACAATAGTAGCTCCACCCCGGATGGCCTGCTCTACAGTTGCCGCTAGCTCCTTATTGCCAAGACAGGCCCTATCGGTTACTACATATAAGGAATAATCAATCTTACGATTATCCATATGAAATTTTCCCACCTTTCTTTAGCTTTTCCGGTGTCATCGCCCACACCGCATCAAACAACCGCACCCGGAAGGTTCCAATTCCTTCTCCTGGCTGTAAGGATTGCTGAGCCAACTCCCCGGCCAACCCCATTGTCATTACGCCGGCAACAGCACCGATAAAGCAATCCTCAGTTGCACCGCAGTAGCAAGCAGTCAACGAGGTTGCCATACAGCCTGTACCTGTTACCTGCGACAAAATCGAATGGCCATTGTCAATCCGACATACCCTCTGCCCGTAGGCAACAATATCCTGTTTGCCAGTGATGGTAATCACACATCCAAGTTTTTCTGAAAGCTGCTTGGCAACTGTTTCTCCATCCTGCTCATCGGCAACCGAATCTACTCCCTTAATATCGGCATCAAGTCCGGCAATAATTTTGATTTCCGACATATTACCGCGAATGACCGAAGGACCAACTTCCTGAATAATTCGCTTGGCCGTAGCTGTACGTAAGAAGGTTGCCCCTACTCCTACTGGATCAAACACAATGGGTATTTCTTTTTCTCTGGCCTTTTTACCAGCAGCTATCATAGAGTCAATGCTCCGGGAATTTAAAGTTCCTATATTTAACACCAATGCAGACGCGAACGAAACCATTTCTTCTACTTCGCTGATATCATCTGCCATAACCGGCGAAGCACCAATCGCCAATGTTATGTTGGCACAATCATTGACCGTCACATAGTTAGTAATATGATGCACCAAAGGTTTCTTCTTCTTTAATTTCAAGAGGCAATCGGATATTTCTTGCAGGATTTCCATGCTTGTATATACCTCCATATGATTTAATCGCAATGCTCTTATCATCAGTACCAAAATACGGGCTCCCAAACAAAACGGCAAGCCAATGTGCAAAAACCAAGCCAAGGCAATCCATCCGTCTTCCCCTAATCAAAAAAATAAAAGCGCACCCGTAAGGGTGTGCTTGCAAATAACAAACGCTGTGTAGCATCCCTACGCTGGCATTACCCAGATCAGGTTAAAGGGTCATAGATATAGGATCTACCTCTCAGCCGGCCTATCCAGCTCCCCTTGCAACATGACTTTTTCCATTTTATAGTAACATATTTTTTTACTATTTTCAATGGAAATTCATAGACTCTTGGTACAAATGCTTTTTAATCTGCGGCTGCCGCACCAATGGCAATACCAATTAAGAGAGCGGCAATCTCGCGCAATGCTTTATTATGTCGCTCCTCTTCTTGTTTTTGCCGCTCTCGCCATGCATGCTCACTTTCAAACGGACGCCGTTTCATTTCCTGCTCATGACGTTGTTTTTCTTGCCGCATACGTTCATCATGTATCCGCTTTTGCTCTTCATGCTTACGTTTTTGTTCTTTCTGTTTACGCTTCTGCTCATTTTCATGATGGTGGCGATCATCACGTTCGTGATGCGCCATTTGTTTTACGCCATTATTATGTACAAATGCCGGTGCTGCAGCAGCTACTGATGAGAACATGCCCACTTGCAATAAACCGATCATGGAATATATGATTGCCTTTTTCGCCATAGACTTCATACTAACACTTCCTTTTTAGATTATAGGTTAATCATAGCAGCCATTTTTTTGATTTATATTAGAAAACACTGGATATAAAAAAAGGTTCTTTGTCAAATGTTGGGGTAAAGCATAAAGTGTAGTGGAGCA
>NZ_JBYKYF010000248.1:0-4645 GCF_057736855.1 Sporomusa sp. | reverse complement strand
CTTTTCTGAATATCCCGGTTATAATAGCGAGTACCCGGAATCTCCGGTATCTGTGAAATATCAACGTTGTTGGGATCATACTGCTTAGAACCAATCGTAAAGCAATGCAAGCCGCCGGGATAAATAGGAATATTAGCTAAATATAAGCGAGTAATAGGGAATAGCGATGAAATATCTTTGTATAATCGTTTTATCAGCTCCTGATGATAAAACGGAGACTCGGTCTGCTGCACAAATAGTCCATCAGGCTTTAATGCTTTATGTACATTCTTATAAAATTCATGAGTAAACAGGCCTTCTCCTGGTCCAATCGGATCAGAACAGTCCACTATGATGACATCGTATTTGTTTTCCACTTCCTGCATATATTTAATTCCGTCACAAATCATGAGACTCAGCTTCGGATGGTTTTCAATTAGCGCTACACTGATTTCCGGCAAATATTTTTTACAAACATCCACTACCATGCCATCAATCTCTACCATCTCAGCCACTTCTACTGAATGATGCTTAACGACTTCACGGATGGTGCCACCATCACCACCACCGATAACCAGCACGTTTTTAGGATTAGGATGTACGAATAGCGGTACATGGGCAATCATTTCATGGTAGATATACTCATCAACAATTGAGGTTTGAAAAACACCGTCTAATACTAACATCCGACCAAACTCATGGGAATCAACGACTGCAATCTCCTGAAATTCTGACCGCCCTGTATAGAGTGTTTCTTTTATCCTGACGGTGAGTCCCAAATTTGCGGTTTGATACTCTGTATACCATAACTCCATGTATAATGTCCCCCTTACATGTTAGCTCTACTTCTATTCTACCTTATATAGTTTGTGTAGTCATAAATTTTATCACACAAATTCCATTATTTAAAGGCAAATCCCTGCAAACAGTATCATCTAAATAAAAGGATTTATGTCGTAAAACACCGAAATTAAGCAGGAACAAAAAATATTAGCAAATAGGAGCTTATTTTTATGTATGAACAACATCTGAAACCCATTACAGAAGCTACCTATCTAACAGCAGAAAATGCCTGGCGCTACCGGAGTATCTTACGCTTTTTTTATATACAGCATGAAAAACTAAAACACTACCTATATCCTGAAGAAATTTATTCCTACTTAAAACAGGACCCGTATTTCGCCGAGTATACCGAAGACCAGTTGCAGTCTGACTTAAAACAGCTTAGCGATTGGAAAAATATCATCCCCCGCCAAGAAACCGGACGGGTGGCAACCATTGAGGACTTTAAAAAGAAAAAGTTTCGCTACCAATGCACTCCTTATACTATTGAAATCGAACGGATGGTAGAAAAACTGCATGAACTGGGACAATCCTTCGGCGGTTCACTGGAAGCTACACTCTTCGACAGACTATTGGCTGCCTTACGGCGCTTTGCTGAAAGCGCCAATACATTAGCAGGTGCAGAAATCAATCAAGCTTGGGAAGATGTCTATAGCTATTTCCGTAAAATTGTAGAAAACGCCTCCAACTATATCGCCTATCTTAAGAGTGAAAAAGTAGAAGAACGCATGATGAATGAAGCCTTTCTTGCCTATAAAGATGCGTTTTCCGAATATATCCGACGTTTTATTCTGGGATTACAACACGCTTCTTATAATATTGAGACCATACTCAAACAAATTCCCCCCGAGCAGTTTACCCAGGCAGCCGAAAAAATTGCCGACTACCAGCTTAGCATTCCCCGCCTGGACGAAAAGCTGAACCGGTTACAGCTTATCGAACGCTACCAGGACCAATGGACAAGCCTTAACGAATGGTTTTTCGGAAGATCAGGTCATTACTGCGAACTTCTCTCCCTGGAACGCGCAACCACCGATACCATCCGCCGCATTACGCGGTTTGCCCAGCGCCTCGGGGAACGGCAGCATGCCGTACGCAGCCGCTACCGAGATTACCTGTATCCGGCTGCCTGGTTTGACCGTTTAGACGATATCCGTGCTGCCCATGAGCTGTCAGCCGTTTTATTCGGTACGTCCGGCATTCGTCATATCTATGCCGAACATGCCGAAAGCGAAGACATGGACAGTCTGATTTGGGATAATCCGCCGACAGCCGTAACGGTAAAACCCAGTGTCAATACCTACCGTGAAAAAACCAAACCAGGTGCAGTTGTTAACCACACAGCCGAAAAAGAAACGGCCCGTGCCGAATACATTAAAGCCAAAGCACAGGAACAGGCCCTCATTGACCAACTCATTGACGGCAATCGCATTGTCATTGCCTCCTTAGGTGAGCAGGAACCGTTTATTCGTAAAACCCTGTTGCACTGGATTGGCAAATGCATGGCAAGTCCCACCCATACTGCCAAAACCGAAACCGGGCGTCAAATCCGCCTTATCCGGCTAAGTGACCGCCCAGTCACCCTCACTTGTTCTGACGGCAGACTGACCCTGCCTGATTTCGCCTTTGAATTCTTGGCCTAAGTTTAAAAATAAAAGGAGCATCTGTATGGCCAGTATAATTGAAAAATTCGATGACGAAGACCGGGAAGCAGCCCTTCATCTACTAGAAAACTATTGGATCATCCGCGATAAGAACCCGGACATATACCAGCATATCCGCCGGCGCGAAAAAGCACTCCGCAGCTATTTTGCCGACAAATGCGGGTTTCAGTTAATTGTACACAGGCAATTTATTAAGCTGGAAAAAATCCCCGCCAAACCTGCCAGTTGGATGGGGTTTAGCGCTTTGCAACATCCGCGGGATTATGCGCTGCTCTGCTGTCTGCTGGCCTTTCTAGAAGAAAAGAGCATTGACGAACAATTCCTACTTAGCGACCTGTGTGAAAGCTTGTTGGTTATTTATCCCCAAAATGAACATACTGGCGAACCCAAGATCAATTGGGAAAGCTACGAATGCCGTAAATCCTTGGTACGGGTGCTGACCCTGGCATGTGATTACCAAATTGTAACCAAAGTCGATGGGGATATCCCCGGATTTATGAATAGCGCTGACAGTGAAGCTTTATTTGAAGTACCGATCATGTCCCGCTATTTTTTGCGCTCCTATCCTAAAGATTTATGCCAATATAACTCTATCGAAGAATTGCTGGCGTCAGAACACGCGGATGACAATGAACTGACCAGACGAATCCGTAAACACCGTGTTTACCGGGAACTTTATCTAACACCAGGATATGAACGATGTGACGCCAAAGAAGATGACTTTTTCTATCTTAGAAATATGCGCAACCGTCTGCGGGAAGACATAGAAGAACATAGTCTATTTACATTTGAATTATACAAAGATGTTGCTATGCTCACCGTACCGGGGGACAGACGGTTTCAACTCACCACCTTTCCGGACAGAAGCGGTATCTCCGGAGTTATGCTGCACTTTGCCGCCATAGTCCGTGATTACTGGTCAACTAACAGAGCAACTGGCGAACACCAACTCAGTTTTACTCCGGTAGAATTTGACCGCTTAGTAGAAAAGTGCCGAAAAACCAGCGGTTCGGGTTGGACTAAGGAATACCGGGATATGCCCTTAAGCCGCCTTACAAAAGAACTGCTGACAGCACTGATGGATTGGAAGATGGCCAGGATACACCCTGAACTCGGCCTGATAATCTTAAGTCCACTGCTTGGCCGGACAATTGGTGTGTACCCCAGCGACTACCATCCTGAAAAACATAAAATAATGGAGACAAATAATGAACACGAATAAATGGCAAATGCATCGCGCCGGATTTCTTAATTTTTGGTACTACGATCAGGAAGAATTTTTGTTCTCTGACGGTAAACTGCTGCTTAGAGGACTTAATGGTTCCGGTAAATCCATTACCATGCAAAGCTTGATTACCGTACTCTTAGATGGCAAAATTGCCGCCAACCGATTAGACCCCTTTGGCTCCAAAGACCGGCGCATGGAAGACTACCTTTTAGGCGAAAAGGATGTTGTTGACCGCGAAGAGCGTACAGGTTATCTCTATCTGGAATACAAACGCGAGCACAGTGAGCAATATCTGACCACTGGTATCGGGCTTAAAGCCAAGCGTGGTGCCAGTCTGGATTTTTGGGGCTTTGTGATTACCGATAACCGCCGTATCAACTACGAATTGTCCCTGGCTAAAACAGAATACAATGCGGATGGCAAACCAGAAAAAATTCCGCTCACCCGCGGCGAGTTAGAACGAGTCATTACTCCGCAAGGCGGCTTTGTCGTCCGCAGCCAAAGCGAATATGCCGCTCTTGTCAATAAATATGTTTTTGGTTTTGCTTCTATCGAAAATTATAAAGACCTTATGGAATTGTTAATCCAATTGCGCAGTCCCAAACTGTCCAAAGATTTCCGCCCCAGCGTCATTCACGAAATTCTGACCAACTCACTGCCCGCCTTGTCTGACGAGGAACTGCGCCCGCTTTCTGATACCATTGAAAATATGGAACAAACCTGCTGACGCAAAGTATACAGCGTCTGTATGAAGATACGACTTGGCAGGATGTACTCAAACCGGCAGAAATCGCCTTCAAACGCCAGGAAGACAGTTGGCGCAAACAGGCACTGGAACTTACACTCCAAAGTAATCAGAAAAAACTTGAACACCAGCAGTTAGAAGCCGAGCTACAGTCCTGGAAAACCAAAAAAGACCCTGAACCAACAC
>NZ_JBYKYF010000247.1:3944-4657 GCF_057736855.1 Sporomusa sp. | reverse complement strand
TAGAAAGCCGCTTTTTGCCTTACGGCATAAAAGCGGCTTTGTCTACAATCTGAGCAGTACCACGGTAAAGTGCCTTGCTGGCAAAGGGTATGTACCCGACGCTGGGATATCCCCCACTTGGCTGCGGCTTTTTTAGGAGTGATATATTGCAAATTTGCTCGCCTCTCCCGGTTCCGGTTCATTTTGACTATTTTGCAGATGGGGGTTATAGCTACCTAAAATGATTCTACATATAGTTTCCTTATCTGCTATTTATTTCCTCCGATTGTAGTCGAAGTTTCGAATAATGTTGACAAAAATTTGTAATAACAAGATCAATTATTTTGCATAACTACCTTTACATTCATAATACGACAAACTATTACATTGATTACACAAAAAATGGTAAGTGGTGGCAGTTTTGGTGGTAGGGGATTTTATATAATTTCATTAAATATTTTTCTGCATAGACAACAGGACAAGCAGGTATCGACAGGTCGTACATGTTGCTTCTGGGGGAGGATTATGGAATCATGATTAGGGTGGTGCAACCGGAAGAAAAGCAATGGATTATACCAGCTGATGAAAATAACCAAACTTTTAGCGAAATCTACAAGGAGTATTTTCCGCGGATATACAATTATGTCTTTTACCGGGTGAACAATTATCATGACGCAGATGATTTGTGTAGTGAGATTTTCGTCAAAATCTTTGCCAATCTGAAGCATTATCAT
>NZ_JBYKYF010000247.1:0-3934 GCF_057736855.1 Sporomusa sp. | reverse complement strand
CATTATCATGCGGAAAAAGCTTCGCTGGCAGTTTGGATCTTTCGTATAGCCCGCAACACGGTGATTGATTATTATCGCCGTGGTTTGCGAGCATCCGCGCCCCTCGATGCCATTCGCGATCTCTCGGATTGGCAGCCAGGACTTGAGGATAGGGCGGCCTCCCAAGAGATGTTGGAACAATTGCGGGAAGCGTTGAATTCGTTATCGCAGCGGGAAAGAGAAATCATTGCACTGAAATTCTGGAGCGGTTTTTCCAATCGGGAGATTGCCGGATTTATCGGCATCAGCACAAGCAGTATAGGCGTTACCTTATTCCGGGCTATGCGGCGGCTACGAATGATTTTGGAAAACCGGGGATTGAGTATTAATGACTGAAAAGACAAAGGGTGCGTTATACCTGACTTATCTTGACCGTCTCCTGGCAGGGGAAACGAATATTAAGCCAATAGAGGATGAGGAGGTAGCTGGGCTTATTCGGTTGTCCCATACTGTAATTGCTGCTGATTTCAGCAGAAAAAGCGCAATTAGAGAAAGCCTCCGAAAACAACTCAGGTTATCGCCAGTCGATGAGAGCGTACAGGCTGTTGGCGTTACGCATGGCAACATAGAGGAAGAACTGACAGAAGCGGATTTGGATTTGGTGACTGCTGCAGGCCAAGGATCAGGAAGTATTCCTCTCAGTAGGGAATCAGAGCGGATGAAAAAAATCTGACTTTCGATAACTTAATACTTGTTGGCGAAGATGATGTCTGTATCTGACAAAAGTTAGCCGTGTTGAAGCTCTTATGTTTCAACACGGCTCATTTTAATTCAAGTATTTTTTTGCTAGGTTATAGGTTCGTGGAAGCAAATTAAAAAGCAGCAAGCGATTGATCCTTGATATCACAGATAAACATATGGCCAGGTGCATGGGTAATCATAAGTTCAGGCTTAACCGTCATGGCGACTGCTTGCGGAGTGCAACCACAGGCCCAAAATACTGGAACTTCTCCGGGTTTGATGGTTACTGCATCACCAAAATCGGGTTTATGAATATCTTTTATGCCAATATGAGCCGGATCACCGATATGAATAGGCGCACCATGCACTGCCGGAAACCGGGAAGTAATCTGAACGGCGCGGGGGACTTGTTCGTAAGGGATGGGACGCATACTGACAACGACGGGGCCATGAAACATACCGGCAGGTACGCACTCAATATTGGTGATATACATTGGAACATTGCACTGTTCTTCGATGTGACGGATGCTGATTCCGGCATCTATAAGAGCCGACTCAAAGGTAAAGCTGCAGCCGATCAAAAAGGCGACTAAATCATTGCGCCAGTATGTTTCCAGATTTGTCGGCTCATCGGTGAGGATACCGTTTGTGTAAATTCGATATTTAGGAAGATCATATCTAAGGTCGGCACCAGGGGCGACTAACTTAGGCTCAGGACAACCTACATCAGTAACATCCAATATTGGGCAAGGTTTAGGATTGCGCTGTGCAAACAGCAAAAAATCAAAAGCCATAGACTTTGGCAACATTACCAGATTGGCTTGGGTATAGCCTTTAGCTATACCGGCAGTTGGTTGAATTAACTGGTTATCGCGAAAGAGTGCTCTGGCATTATGTGGCAGCAATGCGGATACATTTTCCATGGGCAGTCCTCCTCAGCAATAAATTTGTTCTACTGTATAATTCATTGTAACATGTGCAATGAAAAAAAATACATAAAAATAGACATGTTGTTTCTGAGTGTACTGTTTATGTATACATATGTAAATGGGGAAATATTGAAGGAAAGTCGAATTGGTTGTAGAATGTGCTAATTGTGTAATTTATTAACAGCAAGGAGGATTTACATGGCAGAGCCGGTAATTACTAAACCAGGTGTTTCAACCAAAACCAATTGGTCAGTGCTGCTTGGGGCTGCATTTATTATGGCAACATCAGCGATTGGGCCCGGATTTCTTACTCAGACCACGGTATTTACAGAAAAATACCAGGCTAATTTTGCGTTTGCAATTTTAGCATCCGTGATTATTGATATTGGCGCACAATTAAATGTTTGGCGGGTCATTGCCATGAGCCGGATGCGCGGACAGGATGTAGCCAATAAGATTTTTCCAGGATTAGGTCATTTTGTTGCACTTTTAATTGTTATGGGTGGTTTAGCCTTCAATATTGGTAATATTGGTGGCTGTGGGATGGCTATGAATGTATTATTTGGTATAACTGAGCAGACAGGTGCAATTATTTCTTGTATTATTGCATTGGCTATTTTTGCCTCGAAAGAGGCTGGGGCTGCTATGGATATGGTGGCTAAGGTTCTTGGTGGTCTTATGATCGCGTTGACGACTTATGTTATGTTTGTTTCCCAGCCTCCAGTAGGGGAAGCTGTTGTTAAGTCGGTATTTCCTGATAACTATGGTATGCTGATGTTGCCTATGATTACTCTTGTCGGCGGCACGGTTGGCGGCTATATTACTTTTGCCGGTGGTCATCGGTTGCTGGATGCGGGTATTGTAGGCCATGAGAATTTGAGAGAGGTAAATAAAAGTGCCGTTACTGGTATTTTGGTAACTGGTATTATGAGAACTATCTTATTCTTAGCTGCCCTAGGGGTCGTTGCGGGTGGTGCCGTACTGGCCAAGAGTAATCCGCCTGCCTCGGTATTCCAACATGCGGCCGGACAAATGGGGTATAAATTTTTTGGTATTGTTTTATGGGCGGCAGCCATTACGTCGGTAGTGGGTTGTGCTTATACCAGTGTATCGTTTTTACGCTCCACTTTTAAAATGGTAGATAAGTATAACTCCTACTTCATCATGTTGTTTATCCTATTTTCAACCCTGGTTTTTGCTATTTTAGGACGACCGGTTACTATTTTGGTCATTGCCGGTTCACTCAATGGCCTGATTTTACCTGTAACGTTGGGGGTAATGCTGATTGCTGCCTATAAGAAAAACATTGTGGGTGAATATAAGCATCCGACATGGCTGCTGATATTTGGAATTTTGGCAGTGTTGGTTTCTGTCTATGCTGGTGCAACATCCTTACAAGGAATTGCAACTCTTTGGAAATAGCTTTCATTAACAGCTTGGGCAAATGCTGGTGAAGATCTAGCAGGGTTTTACTGATATACGAGGTGACGAATATGGATGATGTTAGAATTCTAACCGCCGGCGAACAAGGTTTGGTGGTAGAATTTGGCAACAAGATTGATGCCCAAATTAATAAGCAAGTTCACAGAGTAAAAAATATGTTACTACAGCAAAACCAAGGAGAAATCAAAGAAATAGTGCCTACCTATAGATCCTTGTTGGTTTATTTTGATCCCGTGCTGATAACGCGTAAGCAACTGGCAGACCGTGTTATCACGCTTCTTAGCGAGACAGCGGACTCTGATAGCGGTATCGCTACCGCCAAAGTAATACATATTCCAGTTTGTTATGGTGGAGAATTTGGGCCTGATCTTGCTTTTGTGGCGCAGTATCATGGCCTTACCGAAGATGAGGTTATCGAGATTCATACTTCCGTGCCATATCTTGTTTACATGCTGGGATTTACTCCTGGGTTCCCATATTTAGGCGGAATGTCAGAAAGGATTGCAACACCACGTTTACAAAAGCCGCGTACCTGTATTCCCGCTGGTTCAGTGGGCATAGCTGGCAGTCAGACCGGGTTTTATCCTATAGAAAGTCCGGGAGGGTGGCAGTTAATTGGCCGCACCCCGATCAAAGCCTTTGACCCTAAAGCCGATAATCCCTTCTTGTTTGCAGCCGGTGACTATTTGCAATTTCAACCGATTACGGTTAGTGAATATGAGGAAATTGCAGCTAAGGTGGCAGCAGGTCAGTATACGCCTGTTATCCGGGAGTTGGAGCTGAAAGGTGGTTTGAATCCATGATTACAACCATTCAACCCGGTCTGTTCACTACGGTGCAGG
>NZ_JBYKYF010000246.1:0-4712 GCF_057736855.1 Sporomusa sp. | reverse complement strand
AAGAGTAGAACATGGATACGGAGGGGTTTCATTTGACTAATAAAGTCATTAATCTGCAAGACAGTTTTTTAAATCAAGTACGAAAAGAAAGCGTGCCGGTAATTATATATCTGGTTAATGGATTTCAGCTACGTGGTGCCGTAAAAGGTTTTGACAATTTTACTGTTATCATTGAAAATGAAGGGAAACAGCAATTAGTTTATAAGCATGCAATTTCAACTGTGACTCCGTTTCGCCCTCTTTCAGTCAATTTGCAAGAAAAAAAAGAGGAACTTGTTAAAACTGAAAAGTAAATTAACCCATGTCTTGCAGTACTCCAAGCCGATGCCTGGAGTACTTTTTCATAAAAATCGATATAACCGAGATAGTGGCAAGTTGTGCTTGTCATAAAATCTTTAAATCATATATAATTAAAATAATATTTAGAATATAATCAAAAAAAATAAATGGTTTTTTTTGCCAATGCAGGAAGGAACTGGCGTGGTTTTGTCGAACATGTTGTAATATGGCTTATATATTAAGATATTTGCAGGGAGGATGCCAATGGTAACGCTTAACGGAACAATCAAAGTAGCTATTGCTGACGACAACAAAGAGTTCTCGGAAATTCTTCAGGAATGTCTTAACCGAGAGTCTGATATTGAGCTAGTCGGTGTAGCTTATAACGGAGAGCAAATGTTATCTATTATCGAAGAAAAATCTCCGGATGTGATAGTTTTAGACATTATCATGCCGCATTTGGATGGGATTGGCGTTTTAGAACGCATTAACGCTTCTACTAACAAACGCCCCAAAACTATCATGTTGACTGCATTTGGTCAGGAAAACATTACTCAGCGAGTCGTTGAATTAGGCGCGGATTATTATGTATTAAAACCATTTAACATGGATGTGCTTATCAGCCGAATTAGACAACTAGCTGGAACTGTTGTTAATGATCGGCCGATTACTGCTGCTGCTACTGTACCGATAGTCAAATCACGGCCCATAGACGTAGAGGTTACCAATATTATTAGAGAAATTGGGATTCCGGCACATATAAAAGGCTATCAATATCTTCGTGATGCCATAATGATGATTGTTGCTGAAGTAGAATTGTTGGGAGCCGTTACTAAAGTTCTTTATCCGATGATTGCTGAAAAATATTCTACTACTCCTAGTCGGGTTGAACGGGCTATCCGACACGCCATTGAAGTAGCGTGGAATCGGGGTAATATTGACATGATTAATAAGCTGTTCGGATATACTATTAAGCTGGACAAAGGCAAACCAACCAATTCTGAATTTATGGCCATGATTGCTGATAAATTACGCATGGAAATGAGAGCTAGCTAGCCACTAATCAGCCCTCTGGACAATACGTCTGGAGGGTTAATTTCGTTTGCAGGATTTTTTAACCAGGCAATGAATAAATAACAATGTTATTAAAAAGCGTGGAGGAAGGGGATGCAGGAGTATAAAATCGTTGCTAATTATCCAGGTTAGTTGATGGAGCGTTGTGGATTGTTGTGGCCAAAAGGCACCGAAAGTATATGAATAACAGATAAGGAAAAGATATGAGAGGTAAACGCATAACAATTTTTGTCGGAGAATTTGGCAGCGGCAAAACAGAGTTAGCTGTCAATTATGCTTTACAATTAAAAGAAAAGGGAATAGCTACAGCAATTGTCGATATGGATTTGGTGAAACCGTATTTTAGGATAAGGGAAAACCGTGAGCTGTTAGAAAAAAACGGAATCCGAGTAATAGCTCCTGAACCGCGGTTGGCGCAGGCGGATTTACCGGTATTACCTCACAATATCGTTAGCGTGCTTTCCCAAACCGATATCCATGTAGTCATAGATGTTGGCGGTGGAGAATCTGCCATTGTTTTAGGACAACTTAACCGATATTTGAGTCAAGATGCTTACCAAGCCTTACTGGTTATAAATACCAAGCGGCCCTTTACCAATGATGTTCAGAGCATTATTCACATCTTGAAACGTATCGAACAAGTTTCACGACTTAAAATCAGCGGTATGGTTAATAATACTAATCTTGGGCCGGAAACAACAGCAGAACATGTTTATCAAGGCCAAGTTATTGTCGAAGCAGCCGCCCGACAACTTTCTTTACCTGTTACTTGGGCAGTAGTACCTGAATGGCTGGAAACAAGCGTCCAAAGCAATATACCTCTGTTTGTTATGAAACCTTATACGCAATATCCTTGGATGATGGAATAGATAAAAGACTGGGCTTGTGTTGAGTCTTAAGAATTTCATTGCTATGCCTATTCTGGCGAAATCAATACTTGATACTATCCAGCAGGCGCGTCGCGGCAGAAGTCTTAGTTGTTTTTATGACAACAGAATTTCATTATAAATTCTGGTAGACTCAAAAACCGTGGCATAACCACGGTTTTCTTTACTGCATATTTTTGACGATGACTTCTCGCAGCGTTCTATAATGTTTGCTTAACTTTTGCAGCTCTTTCACTATATCTTTCATGTTTCCGATGAAATACAGTCCGTTACAGACAATGATTTTCATAAAAAACATTCCTCCTTATGGAGGTAATATATGATAAGTGCTGGTAATATATACCATGATTGGAGGTAGCGTTTATGCTCAATAACGAAATTGATTTGTGTGAGAAACCTTTACATTCAACCCGCTTGTTTGAAGGGAAAATCATTAATGTAAGAAAAGATGAAGTATTACTTCCCAATGGACGTACCGCAACCAGGGAAGTAGTCGAACACCCTGGGGCCGTTGCTGTTGTGCCTATAACCAAAGAGGGACAGGTTATTTTAGTACGTCAATTTCGGCACCCTATTGGCAAAATTATTCTCGAAGTTCCGGCAGGTAAGCTTGATCCTGCTGAAAGGCCCGAAAGCTGTGCTCTGAGAGAACTGGCTGAAGAAACCGGTTTTGTTGCTAATAAACTGCATAAACTGACATCCATGTATACAACTCCGGGATTTTCCAATGAGGTTATACATCTTTATCGAGCTGAAGACTTAGTCGAATCTGACCAACAACCTGATGAGGATGAATTTATCAAAATTGAAAAGTATACCCCTGAACAGATCCGGAAGATGATTGCTAATGGTGATATTTGCGATGCCAAAACGTTGGTGGCGTTGTGTCTGGCTGGGATATAGAGCATGCAAAATCAATATTTTGCTGATTTACATATTCATGTCGGTATAAGTGAAAGTGGTAAATGGGTAAAAATTCCCACATCCCGCCGTTTGACCGTACGTGAAATTTTACATGAGGCTGCCGGACGAAAAGGTATGGATATTGTTGGCATAGTAGATGCATTATCACCCTTAGTGCTTGCGGATATTAAAAAGCTTGTATCAGAAGGCTTGCTTGTACCAGTTAGCAATGGTGGCTATCTCTACAAGCAGCATATGCTGTTGGTTCTTGGCGCTGAGATCGAAACCAGGGAAACCAATGGCGGATTGGCACATACTTTGGTGTTTATCCCCGATATGGAAACTATGACGGCGTTTTCTGCATATATGAGCCAGTTTATACGTAATATCAATCTTAGCTCGCAGAATGCCCACATGCCATTACAACAACTAGTTCGTATTGCCAGCAGTTTTGGTGCACTCATTGTGCCGGCCCATGTTTTTACGCCGCATAAAAGTTTGTATGGCGTGTGTTGTGATAAACTTTCCTATATTTTAACTGATAAAGAAATGAGTCAATTGGCGGCAATTGAACTGGGGCTTAGTGCTGACACCGATATGGCCGATCGAATTGACGAATTGCGTGATTATACATATCTAACGAATTCAGATGCTCACTCACTGGACAAAATTGCCCGGGAGTATAATATTTTTGGCATGGAAGCCCTGTCTTTTGCAGAAATAGCCAAAACGCTGTCCCGTACTGGCGGACGACAGGTAATAGCCAATTATGGTTTAGATCCTCGGCTGGGGAAATACCATCATACTTTTTGTTTAAACTGTGCTTTTACAGATACCTCTGGGTTGACAGGCTGCTGCTGCCCGCAATGTGGTAGCAGTAGCCTGGTAAAGGGTGTGTTTGACCGAGTTAATGAAATAGCCGACTATCCTGAACCTCGCCATCCTGCTCACCGTCCACGCTATGTTTATCAAATTCCTTTGGAGTTTATTCCTGGGCTCGGCAAGAAAAATATGACCAAATTACTAGACGCATTCGGCACAGAAATGAATATTTTACATTATGTCACCTATGAAGCACTGGCTAACGTAGTTGGCACTAAAATAGCCGATCTGATTATCAGTGCCCGTACAGGTGCGGCAGCTATTGCTGCCGGTGGTGGCGGCATATATGGACGGATGGTCAAAATGTAGTGGACAACAAGGTCTAAACAGTTTTAGCAGAACATATATTGTAGCAGGTACTGGCAGGGAGGTACATGCATGCTAAAACTGCTTCGCAAACATGTTGTCGAGTATATCCGCGCGAATATTGTTGCCTATTTTTTTATGATCCTTATATTCATTATTGGAATAGTTCTTGGCGCTATGGCTGTAAAAACATTGCCAGACGAGCAAAAAAGTGAACTTATCGGCTATTTACAGGTGTTTTTTCAGGGATTAATCGGGCAGCAGGATGGAAATACTGACACCCATACCTTATTAACCAGCGTAATGTGTAATAATATTAAAATGATTGGTGTTATGTGGCTTTTGGGTTTTACTATTGTCGGTATACCGTTTGTTTTGTTT
>NZ_JBYKYF010000245.1:0-4715 GCF_057736855.1 Sporomusa sp. | reverse complement strand
GTATTGTTCGCAACATATCAAGCGGAAAGAAAGGAGTCATAAGTTTGGCATGCCCGGTATCAATAAGAACCACGTTTTCTGCATAGTCAGCAATTGCATATTGTGAGCAGGCCTTTTTCCCAAGCATTCCTGTCTTTTTAAGATTTTCCGGCAAGGGTATAACTACCATGCCTTCTCTTTCTAATTTATCTTTAAGTTCATGACTAAGTGAGTCTTTGTTAATTTTGCAGGAACCACTCATCGCACCATAGCTTCCATCGGCTTTTTTACCCATTATTTCTTTAACATCCGCTTTGGCAGTAATACTTACCCGCGGGCCAAATGTCGGACAACGAAGAATACACATGGCGCAGCCGTTACCATATTTTAAGCAATTTCCCATTGGGCCTGAAGTCCCAGTTGTGTCAACAAAAGCATCGCCTTTAATAATTTCTTCGTTATCATCAATGAGATATTGTATTTTTCTTCCATATTTAACTACACCGGATACCCTTGTTCTGGTTCTAATTTCAATACCATAATTTTGAAGAATTTTTTTCACAAGTGGCTCCATCGTAGTTACATCATAAAATGAGGCATGACTATGTCCGGGAAAATGTATGCCTTTATGCTTACTATTGGCGTCCATGGCTACAAACAAATCTCCCCCGCCCATAGCAATAGCTTCTTCAGCAGCCGTAAACCTTCCATTGTTGCGGAATATGCCACCAACCAGTCCTGTTCCTAAAAGTAAATCCGTGCGTTCAAACAAAACAACTTGTGCACCGGCTTTAGCCGCTGCTAATGCTGCAGCACAACCAGCCCAGCCACCCCCAACTACGACTACTTTAATCATGGACTTCGCCTCCATTCCACTGCTTAACATCACATTACAGTGTATTCCTTCCGACTGGAAGTGCCACAATGTAGAGATAGAAAAAACTGGTAACAAGATGTCACCAGTTACATGGCAAATACATATTGACATATATAAACAGAAAACAAAAAGCTAACTATATCGCCTGACAACCCAACCAAGAGAGCATACCGCGGATTGCTGATAGCCACCGCTCCAAAGTACACGGTAAGTACATAAAAAGTAGTGTCAGTACTGGCCAGCACAGTGGAAGCAATTCTTCCAACCATTGAGTCAGGTCCATAAGTATTTAACAGTTCAGTTGCCATTCCCAGAGAGCCACTGCCTGATAAGGGACGCATAATAGCTAGCGGCACTAATTCAGCTGGAACTCCCAGCACATTCAATAGTGGGGCCATAAGAGCCACAATGGCATCCATAGCACCTGATGCCCGAAAAATACTGATAGCCACCAGCATAGCTACTAAACAAGGTATTATTCGGATGGCTGTTTGGAAGCCTTCGGCAGCCCCCTCAATGAAGGCTTCATATACTTTAACCCTTCGCAAATAACCAACAATTGGAATGATAAGCAAGACAACAGGAATAGCCCAGACTGACAGCTGTTCACTTAATTCAATCAACATCCAGTAGGAGTCCTCCTTTAACGCCTAAATAGGATTTGGCATAACCGGTCAATAATTAATACAAAAATAGTGGCAAACAAACTAACAATTAAAGTTGGTCCGACAATTTCGGCAGGATTTACCGAACCTGTCGCCGAGCGCAGCGCAATAATAGTAGCAGGAACAAGAGTAAAACCAGTCGTACATAAAGCCAATAAGGTACACATAGCTGGGGTGGCCGTGGACTTTTGCGGATTTAAAGTCTGTAATTGCTGCATGGCCTTGATTCCCAGCGGTGTTACAGCATTTCCCAGACCGAGCATATTGGCGCTGATCGTCATAATGATGGCTCCCATTGCTGGATGATTTTTAGGAACACTGGGAAATAACAAACCAACTATCGGCTGCAAAATAAAAGAAATAGCTTTAATTAATCCAGATAACTCTGCAATCTTCATCATCCCCAGCCATAGACACATAATTCCGATTAAATTAATTGCCAACTCTACCGCATTTTTTGCTGCGCTAATGGCACTGTCAGTAACAACCTCAATTCGGCCGTTAATTCCAGCATAAATAATACCGCTTGCCATAAGTAGCAACCAAATTATGTTAATCATCACTATCACCCATTATGATGTATGACAAAATAGAGCAGGCTAGAACGTCAAAAGGACGCCTTCAGGCGTCCTTTATGCAAAATTACGAATTATAAATGTCATGAAGTTTACTACTGATCCCCAAATGAGTTTAAAAAAAGATTTGCGCTCCACGGTCTGATCTGCAATCAGATCACTAGCCCCAACTTCTACGTTATTATACAGAACTTTAACTGTACCCAGTTTCTGCCCGGCAACAATTGGCGCAGTAACTTTGTTGGGTGCATCAATAATTGTTGTAAATTTGTCCAATTCATTGTCAGCTACAGGTAACATAATATCGTTGGCTGCCAACAGTTTTACTATGCCAGCTTTACCTTCACTAACTGTAACTGTCTTTAAAATATCGTCTTTACGGACAAAAACTTCCTTGGTAAGTTTACTAAAGCCAAAATCCAAAAGTTTTATGGAATCATCCCACATATATTCACTGTCCAAAACTACTGCAATAATTTGAATACCTTCACGGTTGGCGGCTGAAACCAAGCAACGTCCGGCCGCATCAGTATAACCGGTTTTAACTCCATTAGCTCCATCATAGAGCCATAACAGCTTATTTTCATTATATAAATCCCGGTCAAAATCTTTACCTGGCCAAGGAATTACTTTGTGTTTGGTGGAAACAATTTGGGTAAACAGCGGATTTTTATAGCCATATGCCGTAATTTTAGCCAGATCATGTGCCGTAGTATAATGCTCTTCATCAGGCAAGCCGCTGCTATTAGTAAAATTACTATTGAGCGCACCAATAGCATGAGCTTTGGCCGTCATTTGCTTGGCAAAATTTTCGACCGAACCTGAGATATGCTCAGCAATTGCTACGGTTGCGTCATTGCCAGAAATCAGCATTACGCCATACAACATATCCAGCAATGTAAGCTGCTCACCTTCTTCAAGCCACAATGACGATCCTTCCGTGCTGGCGGCATTTTCACTGGCTGTAACAATATCATCTAACTTACCATATTCAAGTGCAGTTATCAGCGTCATAATCTTTGTAGTACTGGCTGGATAACGTCGTTCTTCAGCATTTTTGCTATAGAGAACTTTTCCTGTTGATGCTTCTATGACAATGGCAGCTTTGGCCGTTATTTCTGGTACAACATCTTCGGCAAATATAGGTTTTGGTAAAAGTAGCAGATATATTAGGAAGATTATTCCAAGAGTATTGAGTCGTCGCATAATTCAATCCTTTCGCATTGGCTAAATCAAACAATATTATATAATCAAAACTGCTGAAGGTCAAAAGTAATTGTTTACCAATTTAATCCACTTTATTACCTAGCCTTAGCTATTGGGCATTTCATCATGAATCTTAGTCGCTAATACTGCCCTTACGTAGGTCGATAATAATATTGTGGCATTATTTGAGCGTAAGACGGAAATAATAGTAGCAAATCAAGGAGGTGAAGCAATATGGAAACACTTGATCTTGAAACTTCGCTACGCACCACTCTTACACAAAAGCAAGAGCTTGTGCGTGATTATCAGTCATTTGCCGATCGTATTAAAGACCAAGAAGTATCTAAGATGTTCAGACATTTCGCAGAAGCCGAAGCATTGCATGCCACCCAAATCAAGGAGAAATTGGATGATTTAGCGAACAATTAGTACTATATATGTAAAAACCCACACAATTATGTGTGGGTTTTTACATATATAGTACGATTATCACTTACATGAAGCTGAGATTATGCCTGGGTTTCTGCGGTTTTGGCAAGCTCTTCCATATCGTTTTCTTCGTCATTGCCATTTCCAAGCATACTTTCAATTTTATTGATTACTTGTGGCACCAAATCAATAAGCCGGTCATATAAAAGATTGCTTTCCACGGACATAAACCGCACTCCATTTGTTGGCGAACAAACTAAAAAACCTACCGGTTTTACACTTATACCAGCCCCGCTGGCGCCACCAAAAGGATGGCTGTTAGCTGCTGTATTTTCGGCCTCATAGTCGCCGCCACCAGCCGCAAATCCAAAGGTTACCCGCGATATAGGAATAATAACGGTTCCATCAGGAGCCTCCACGGTGTCACCAACAATGGTATTGACATCGACCATACCCTTGATACTTTCCATAGCTGTTTTCATTAAACCCTGTATCGGATGATCAGCCACTGCGAGTCGCCTCCTTGTGCGATGAATGTACTATTCTTGCCATACTTGCAGTAATAACATTACCAAGTCTGATTCTGAATATACACCTTAGCTCAGCCTCCAAATAGTCGCATCCATATTTTGGCATTAATTTTACTGTAGGTTCAGCATCCATGATCAATCTTTGGGGTAATGTTCTCAGCAATGTTTCCAGTATGGCAGCCAATATCCCCATCATGACACCCGTAACTGCCGCATCCTCAAAACCATAAACAATCTTAATGTCCAACCTGTCACAATGCATTTTTTGAGTTAACTGGTTAGTATAGTACTGATAGCTGCGAAAAAGTTTTCTGCTTTTTCTAAGTAAACGCAAGAATCGTCTAGGATTGTGAACTAATATGGTTACTACTTTTTTTACGAAACGCTGCTCACGCTCTACCCGTGTCTTCGTTTTGGCATGAGAAGCGTGTATCGTTGAAGTAATCCAGGGCAA
>NZ_JBYKYF010000244.1:0-4718 GCF_057736855.1 Sporomusa sp. | reverse complement strand
CAGGATTTTTATTGCGAACTAGAGGTTAAACAAGAACAACTTGTTACTCTCAAAAAGACATTAGCAGAAAAAAACAGGCAGAACGAGTATCTGGTTTCTACTATTAGAGAGCTTGAGCAGCAAATCGAAACAGGCAAAGAACTGACTTTTGATAATTTACAACAATTAGTGAATGAGCGGAACGCTCTGCGGATGCTTGAACGTGATTTAGCCACGTTGACAGCAAAACAAAACCATTTAGCTAAAGAACGTGAGAGTTATGTAAGTCGGCAACAGGAATTTGAGGGTAAGTATAGTCAGTTCAAGACAGAGATCCAAGCGCTGACTGAACGGCGAAAAGAGTTTGCAGCTCAAATTAGCCTTGTACAGCAAAACAAGGCTAATTTGGAATGTGACTATAAACTTATTGAAGACAAGGAGCAGCAACTTACTACTAAGTTAAATGAAATCTCATCCCGGCTGGCTGTTTTGACAAGTATGCAGCAAGAATTAGAAGGCTTTAGCCGATCCATCAAAGCCATACTAAAAAGCCAGAGTGCCTGGCGTAAGGGGATTTGTGGTGCAGTTGCCCAACTCTTGACGGTACCGGATAAATACGTTACCGCCATTGAAGTTGCACTGGGTGGTGCTCAACAGTATCTTGTTGTAGATGCCGATCAGACAGCCAAACAAGCCATTCATTTCTTGAAAACCCAGAATTTGGGCCGGGCAACTTTTTTGCCGTTGAATACCATTAGGATAAACAAGCCTAAAGAAGCTGAGATACTGGCTGCTAATCAGCCAGGCGCCTTAGGATTTGCCGCCGATGTGGTTGAGGTCAATGAGCGTTTTCGACCGGTAGTAAATTATTTGTTAGGACGAGTTATTATTGCTAAAACCATTGATCATGCCCTAGCGATTGCGCGTAATTGCGGGTTTTCGGTTAAAATTGTTACCCTTGACGGTGAACTTATTAATCCTGGCGGATCATTGACTGGTGGCAGTATGGGCCGTAAAGAAGCTAGCTTTATTGCGAGAAATAACGAAATTGATATACTTAAACAAAGTTTGATAACGTTAAAAGAACAACGGGAAGCGTATGAACAGGAAAAACTCTCGCTTGCGGCTGCTATAACTGAGTGTAGCTCACAACTAACTAGCTATGAAAATAATGTAAAAGAAATAGAACTGCGTCAAGCTGAATTAGCCATTCATATTGATACAGCTAGAACTGAGGCTGAACACTGCCAATTGGCGATTAACACGATAACGGCTGAAGAGGCAGACGGACAGCGCGAAATAGCTGCTTGTCAACAAAAAATTAAACAAAGTCAAAACCGTATTGCTTCTTTGGAAAGTCAGGAGATTAGTCATAAATCACAGGTGGAAGATTGGCAAAAACAATATAAACTCATGCGAGATGAGCTGCAAATTCTTGGAGAGGAATTAACAGATACTAAAATTAGACTGAGCGCTCTTACCCAAGAAGTAACTGCTACAACTTTTGCTTGTGAGCAGGTTAAACAGCTTTTAGCATCTTTAGATACTCAACTTGCCCGCATCCATTCTGAGAGAAAACAAATTGAGAGTGAGAGTGGACAAGCGCAAGCAGAACTGGTCTTACTATCAGAAAACAGGGAAAGATGGTTACAGGATAAATGCCGTTTAGTCGATATACGCCAAACACTGTATGCGGATAAACTGGATAAACTGGCAGCCATCGGGCGATTCGATAAAGAACTAAAAGATTTACGCCGCCAAAGTGCTGAATTGCAAAATAAACTTCATGAGATCGATTTATTGATTACAAAATATACATATGAAGTAACGAATTGCCACGAGCAGCTTACTGGGCAACTTGCCCTCACTATCGAGGAGGCTCACGCATTAAAACGGTCAGATAGCATTGAGCAACTACGTAAAAACATAGCTGATCTCGAAAAACAAATAACAGCACTTGGACCTGTTAACCCGGCAGCTATCGAGGAATATGATCGTGTCCAGGAACGTTATGCTTTTTTACAGGGGCAAATTGCTGATTTAGTGCAGGCCAAGGAGTATCTGGCATCAGTCATAAAAGATATTGATAGTACAATGTCACGGCAATTTAATACAGCATTCAAAGCTATAAATCAATATTTTGGCGATGTGTTTACTCGTTTGTTTGGTGGTGGACGTGCTGAACTGGTGCTGATGGAGCCAGGTAATATTCTAGAGACAGGTATAGATATTATTGTTCAGCCGCCAGGAAAAAAGCTGCAAAATCTGGCACTGCTGTCAGGTGGAGAGAGAGCCCTTACCGTTATTGCGTTACTTTTTGCGATCTTAACCTATCGTCCGGCGCCATTTTGTGTGGTTGATGAAATTGATGCCGCGCTAGATGAAGCTAATGTCCAACGGTTTAGTGAATTTTTGCGTGATTATGCGCAAAATACTCAATTCATTATTGTTACCCACCGCAAAGGTACGATGGAAGCAGCTGACGTTATGCATGGTGTAACAATGGAAGAGTCAGGAGTATCACGGCTGGTTTCTGTAAAACTTATGGACAAAGCCGGATAAATAAAGACTAATTCAGACGGAGATTAACCCATCTGAATGTTTGGTGAATTATCCAGGGGCTTAGCCGCTCGCCTGTGCCCGTAGGGGGATAGTTCCTGTTTCCAGAAGAGGGATTTTAGCGCAGGTTAGTCAGCGGATAACAATAAATCGAATTCGGAGGAATGTACAATGGGATTTTTCGATAAATTAAAAGCTGGTTTGGAAAAAACAAGAAAGAGTTTTACGGAAAAAATTGAGCAGTTGGTTATGGGGTATGCCAAAATTGATGACGAATTTCTTGATGATTTGGAAGCGGTATTGCTGTCTGCAGATGTTGGAGTAACAACGACCAACAAATTAATGGCGGAAATTCGAAAAGGCATTAAAGAAAAGGCCATTAATTCACCTGATGACCTTAAACCTTTTTTAAAAGAAAAAATTAGTGCTATGCTGGCAGGTCAATTCCAAAATGACACTGTTAGGCATGAGCCACCTGTCGTCATACTGGTTGTGGGTGTAAATGGCGTAGGAAAGACAACGACAATTGGAAAATTAGCCAACTATTATCGTGAAACTGGCAAAAAAGTACTATTGGCCGCTGGTGATACCTTCCGCGCTGCTGCCATTGATCAGCTAGAAATCTGGGGGCAGAGAACTGGTGTTGAAGTCATTAAACATGCAGAAGGTTCTGATCCCGCGGCGGTAGCGTTTGATGCTGTTCAGGCTGCTAAATCCAGGAAAATAGATATAGTGATTATTGATACTGCTGGCCGCTTGCATACTAAATCGAACTTGATGGAAGAACTGAAAAAAATTAACAGAGTTATAGCCAAAGAAATACCAGCAGCACCGCATGAGACTTTATTGGTGCTTGATGCCACAACAGGTCAGAATGCTATTAGTCAAGCAAAGTTATTTGGTGATGCTGTTAAGCTTACAGGAGTAGTATTGACCAAACTTGACGGCACAGCTAAGGGCGGCGTAGTCATCGCTATTAACAACGAACTGGGTTTGCCAGTGAAATGGGTAGGTGTAGGCGAAGGGGTTAATGATTTACGTCCTTTCGTGCCTACAGACTTTGCAGCGGCTTTATTTACTGACAAGTAATTTTACTTGACATGCGTTGGATTTTAGTATATAATCTGTCGTGTAAAGGAATTTTCCTTGTCACTGCAAGCAGGTGATGGCTATGGACCGCATGTTAAACAAAGTGTTAAGAGTAGGGCAATTGTATGATTTTTATCATGCGCTCTTGACAGAAAAACAGCGTGATTGTCTTAATATGCACTATCTACAAGATTTGTCACTGGCTGAAATTGCTGAACAATTTGGCGTGTCACGCCAAGCGGTGCATGACATTCTGCGGCGAGCCGAACAGACATTGGAAGAATATGAAGATAAATTAGGACTAGCTGCCCGTTATTGGGAAGAGCGTAAGCTGCTTGCTGAAGCTGTCAGCCAATTAGAGCAGTTACCGCCCCAGATACGGCAGTTGCCTGAACTGAATCAGGCCATAGCGAAATTAAGTGTACTGTTAGAAGACACCCGGGAGGTGTAATATAAATGATTTTTGAAAGTTTGGCTGATAAGCTTCAGCAAACGTTTAAAAAATTACGTGGTAGAGGCAAACTCTCGGAAAGTGATGTTGTTGATGCGCTCAAAGAGGTGCGGATGGCCCTCTTGGAAGCTGATGTTAATTTTAAAGTCGTAAAAGATTTGATTGCTAAAATCAAAGAGCGGGCAATAGGCCAAGAAGTATTGGAAAGCCTAACACCTGCTCAACATGTTATAAAGATTGTTAATGAAGAACTTACCAACCTGATGGGTGGTACTCAAAGCCGTATTGCGATAGCATCCCGTCCTCCGACGGTTATTATGCTTGTAGGCTTGCAAGGTGCAGGTAAAACAACAACGGCTGGTAAACTGGCACATCTTTTAAAACGGCAAGGTAAACGGCCTTTAATGGTAGCTGCCGATATTTATCGTCCGGCAGCGATAAAGCAGTTGCAGGTACTGGGTGAAAAACTGGAAATTCCGGTATTTACTATGGGTCAGGAAAATCCAGTCAATATTGCGAAAGCAGCCGTTGACCAAGCACTAATGATGGCCCGCGATATAGTGATTATTGATACTGCCGGCCGTTTGCACATAAATGAAGAACTCATGAATGAGCTTAAAGCCATTAAGCATACGGTCAA
>NZ_JBYKYF010000243.1:0-4746 GCF_057736855.1 Sporomusa sp. | reverse complement strand
AGCCAGAGTCGAAACGGAAGAATCGGTATTTACATCCCTGCCAGGAATATGGCGGCTAATCATGGTGCTTGAAGGTACAATGAAATTGGAACACGCCGGGCATCACACTGCCAAACTAGCAGCTTTTGAGCAAGACAGCTTCAGTGGCGATTGGACAACCAAAAGTTTTGGCAAAGTCCGTGATTTTAATTTAATGTTGGCACCTGGCTGTGTTGGCGAATTGACAGCCCTTCACACCAATACGAGTACACCACTCAATTTGCAGCCAAGGTCGGCTGACCCTAACCACTTCACTAAAGTAAGTTCTGCTTTCTACTGTGTTGCCGGCAATATTACTTTCACCATTGATAACAACGAATTTGAGCTGTTTGCTGGCGATGTACTCCTTTTTACCCACCAAGCAAAAGCCGAAAAACTCCCTATAACCCTTACAGGTTTGCCTAAGTTAGCAACTGATATTGTCAGAGCTGATATTATGTATTAAAATCGACTCGGCTTGTGCCTAATCCATTAAAACTGCCGAATGGCTATGACAGTCAGAAGCGTCATAGTAAAAACTGCAGTCAATTGAATTTCGACTTACATGCTAACAACGTAAAGAAAGCGCTATTTGCCGATCAAGGCAATAGCGCTTTCTAGGTTTATAAGGTACTTATTCTTTAGCAGCTGACTCAGCGACAATATCACCATACAGTTTTTGTAACCGTTTGTACATATCCCGTCTTTCAGCAGCATCTCTAGCAGTCTTGTCAAACAATTCCTCGGCTTGTTCAGGGAACAGCTTTTTGAGTGAGGAGTAACGTACTTCACCCATGAGGAATTCTTTGAAATCAGCGGTAGGCTCTTTGGAGTCAAGGGTGAACGGATTCTTACCTTGTTCTTTGAGAGCAGGATTATAACGATACATGGACCAGTAACCAGCTTCAACAGCACGTTTGCATTCAAGCTGGCTGTTGCCCATACCTACTTTTAAGCCATGGTTGATGCACGGCGAGTAAGCGATAATGAGCGACGGTCCTGGATATGCTTCTGCTTCGGCAATGGCTTTGAGAGTTTGGTTCTTGTCAGCACCCATGCAAATTTGAGCTACATAAACATATCCATAGCTCATGGCCATTAAACCAAGATCTTTCTTCTTAGTTGCTTTACCGCTAGCAGCAAACTGAGCAATTGCAGCAGCCGGAGTAGCTTTCGATGACTGACCGCCGGTATTGGAGTAAACTTCAGTGTCAAATACAAGCACGTTAATATCTTCTCCGGAAGCCAGTACATGGTCAAGTCCGCCGTAACCGATATCATATGCCCAACCGTCGCCACCAAAGATCCACTGTGAACGTTTAACAAAGAAATCTTTGTAGCTGTATATTTCGTCAAGCAGGGCATTCGTGCCTTTTACAGCTTCCAGAGCAGCACTCAGTTTCTCTGCCCGTTCACGTGAGCCGGCACCGATATCTTTTTTAGCTAACCATTCTTCGAGAGCTACTTTCACATCGCCAGTAGCAATAGCCAATGCTTCAGTAACTTTGGCCGCTAACCGTTCACGGATTTGTTTTACGGCAATATGCATACCAAAGCCGAACTCGGCATTATCTTCGAACAGGGAGTTAGCCCAAGCCGGACCAAAACCACGTTTGTCAGTGCAGTACGGAGTAGCTGGTGCCGATGCGCCCCAGATGGAAGAACAACCAGTTGCGTTGGCAATCATCATTCTGTCACCAAACAATTGGGTTACCAGTTTGGCATAAGCAGTTTCGAGACAGCCTGCGCATGCACCGGAGAACTCAAGATACGGAGTTTCAAACTGGCTGCCACGAACAGTTTCTTTGTTAACCGGATTAGGCTTCTTAGAAAGGGATAAAGCATAATCCCACAGTTTTTGTTGAGGCATTTGGCTTTCCAGCGGCTTCATAGTAATGGCTTTTTCTTTAGCCGGGCAAACTTGAACGCAGTTACCGCAACCAGTGCAATCTAATGGCGATACAGCAATACGGAATTGGAGATCTGCGGCACCATTAGCTTTCTTGGTGGTAAAGCCTTCAGGAGCATTTTTAACTTCTTCTTCGTTAGCAAGTACCGGTCTGATACAAGCATGTGGACACACAAAAGAGCATTGGTTACATTGGATACATTTATCGACATCCCATTCAGGTACTTCGACAGCAATACCCCGTTTTTCATATGCGGCAGTTCCCATTGGGAAGGTTCCGTCAGTCATGCCCATTTCCTTAAGCACACTAACAGGCAGACTATCTCCTTCGTTACGGTTCATCGGAATAACAACCTTCTCAATGAACGGAGGCAATTCAGGCTTAGCTACTACCGTGTCGGTTGCATTCTTCCAGCTTTCTGGAACATTGATTTTCACGATAGCATTGATGCCTTTGTCAATAGCAGCAAAGTTCATATTGACAACTTTTTCGCCTTTTAAGCCATACTCGTCAACAACTGCATCTTTAAGATATTTTACAGCATCTTCAATAGGAATAATATTGGCTAATTTGAAGAAAGCCGATTGCATGATCATGTTAATCCGGCCGCCAAGACCAATTTCTCTAGCAATACCTACTGCATTAATGGTATAGAAATTAATATTATTGTTGGCAATATATTGTTTCATTTTTGCAGGCAGATGAGTCTCAAGTTCTGCTTCATTCCAAATGCAGTTAAGTAAGAAGGTACCACCAGGTTTTAATCCGGCCAGAACATCATATTTATTCACGTAGGATTGGTTGTGGCAGGCAATGAAATCGGCTTTATTAATAAGGTATGGAGATTTAATTGGCTTTTTGCCAAAACGCAGGTGCGAAACAGTTATGCCGCCTGATTTTTTGGAGTCATAAGCGAAATAACCTTGCGCATACATGTCGGTTTTGTCGCCAATAATCTTGATGGCCATTTTGTTGGCGCCGACTGTGCCGTTAGAACCCAAGCCCCAGAACTTACAGGCGCGTGTACCCTCAGGTGTAGTATCGATATCGGCTCCAAGCGGCAGAGAAGTATGGGTAACATCATCAACAATACCAATAGTAAAGCCGTTTTTCGGATTATCAGCTTTGAGGTTTTCGTATACGGCGAGGATTTGTGCTGGAACAACATCTTTTGAACCCAATCCGTAACGACCACCGACAATAACCGGTTGCCACTCATTGCCGTAAAATGCGTTTTTAACATCAAGATACAGTGGTTCACCAGCACTGCCAGGCTCTTTAGTGCGGTCAAGAACAGCAATCTTGGTCACTGTTTTAGGAATATATTTCATGAAATGCTTAACAGAGAAAGGACGATAGAGGTGAACAGTCAAAAGACCAACTTTTTCACCATTAGCATTCAAATAGTCGATGGTTTCTTCAATGGTTTCACAAACAGAACCCATAGCTACAATCATACGATCGGCATCAGGAGCGCCGTAATAGTTGAAGAGGTGATATTCTCTACCAGTAAATTCTTTGACTTTTGCCATGTATTTTTCAACAATTTCCGGTAGTGCTTCATAATATTCATTAGCAACTTCGCGGCCTTGGAAGTAGATATCTGGATTTTGCGCAGTTCCTCTAGTTACCGGATGGTCTGGATTAAGAGCCCGTCTACGGAAGTCTGCTAATGCTTCGTAGTTGACCATTTTAGCTAAATCATCATAATCCCAAACTTCGATTTTTTGAATCTCGTGGGAATTCCTGAAGCCATCAAAGAAGTTCAAGAATGGAACACGGCCTTCGATAGCTGCGAGATGGGCAACGGCAGCCAAGTCCATTACTTGTTGTACACTGCTCTCAGCCAATAAGGCAAAACCAGTTTGACGGGTTGCCATGACATCTTGGTGATCACCAAAAATGTTAAGTGCGGAAGCGGCAACGGCACGAGCACTTACATGGATAACGCCAGGTAGCAATTCACCGGCAATTTTGTACATATTGGGAATCATCAGCAGCAAACCTTGTGAAGCAGTAAAAGTGGTGGTAAGAGCACCGGCTTGCAATGAGCCATGTACAGCGCCAGCAGCGCCAGCCTCAGATTGCATTTCAACAACCTTCACTGTTTGCCCGAAGATGTTTTTACGTCCTTCGGCTGCCCAAGTGTCAACATTTTCTGCCATGTTTGACGATGGGGTAATGGGATAAATTGCCGCAACTTCTGTAAATGCATAGGCTACATGAGCTGCTGCGGCGTTGCCATCCATAGTTTTCATTTTTGCCATAGGTATCCCTTCCTTTTTATGTATTTGGGTGGGTAGCTGTCATTAGTTGATCAACTAACAACAGCGAATGAACTACGCATGAAAAACTAATTTGAAATTAAATACTGTATACATACATTCTTTTAAAAATCTCATAATCCTGCTTAAATTTGAAATTTTTGTGCGAAAATGTCGATAAATTTAGTTTTTATGTGTCATAATGTTCATTGAATTCTCAATTTTTGTGTGGTATAATAAATTCTGATTGTTTAGAATTCATCTTTTGTCTTTCATTTTGATCTTTACCTAAAGCACCCTGGCCTCTTGCATAAGACAAAAGCATCTGGTTATACTATTTGCCACAATGTATTGGAGGTGACGGGTGTGGGCGATAAGAAGCCAGGTCGCGGCCCGAAGAAGTCAAACAAAACCAAAAAGGAGCCTGTATCTCCGTCTCAAACAAAATAAAGTAATAGGCAAGCAGCAATTAGAGTACTCTTAACCAATGTTAAGAGTACTCTCAGATTGTAGACAAAGCCGCTTTTATGCCGTAAGGCAAAAAGCGGCTTTCT
>NZ_JBYKYF010000242.1:0-4798 GCF_057736855.1 Sporomusa sp. | reverse complement strand
GATATGATCTTCATGTTCACGAATATATCGATTAACCTTTTTAC
Organism: Sporomusa sp.; assembly: GCF_057736855.1. Classification (NCBI taxonomy): domain Bacteria; kingdom Bacillati; phylum Bacillota; class Negativicutes; order Selenomonadales; family Sporomusaceae; genus Sporomusa; species Sporomusa sp. The sequence continues at coordinate 4,754 of NZ_JBYKYF010000242.1, read as the reverse complement.
GATAGTTTTCAAATACACTTGTTTCATACAGTGCTTCGTTACTCTCCATTACCAGCAATTTATCAGTAAAATTGGTATAGTAAACCTTTGTGTCTTGCTTTTCTATGAATTTAATGAGATCTCGCAAAGCTTGCCGCATTTCCTCATGATCTAAAACTGTCGCGCATTCCCAGTATTCTTGCGTTTGCACCTTTTGGATATATTCTCGTTTGGCGAACACTTGTGGAATGCTTCCTAAAGCAGCTAACCTTTCAGCAGTTTTGATGACACTGTTCTGAGCACGAAAAGCCTTCCTATTGGTAAGCAACGCTAACTTAAGCGTAAACATTACGCAGTCAAAGCGTTTGGCAAGTTCGTCATCATCATTCGAAAAAACAAGTGGTGCGAGATTATTTTTTATTAGCTGCACATCAATTGACCCGAGCTGATTCCATGCGGCTAGACTTGAGTATTTTTCCACATATTTCAACGCTTGTTTTACCGCAAAATGGTTACGATTCAAGGCACCGATATCGGCAACAACTTCCTTAACTAACTGATTGCGAAACGCAACATAGTCTTCTGTCTGATAGTCCAGATGCTGTAACTCCTTGATTACATCGACCTTTAGTTTGAATAGTCGCTCAATAATGCTCTCAGTGTAGTCGGTATCCACCCCATTCGGATTTACCCGGAAAAACTCAAAATTGCCGCAGAAGTCGAAAATATAAAAGAATTGTTTATCTAGTCCTACCCCAAACAGATCTTCGCAAAGTCGAGTTCCGCGTCCGATCATCTGCCAGAATTTAGCTTTAGAGCGTACTTTTTTGAAAAAGACGAGGTTTACGATCTCGGGAATATCAATTCCGGTATCCAGCATATCGACGCTAACGGCGATTTGCGGCAGTTTGTTTTTGTCCGAGAATGTATCAATTAGGTTCTGCGCGTATTTTTCTTTATTATCAATAACCCTGCAGAAATGCCCTTTTGAGAATGGGTAAAGTTTGTCAAACCGCTCGGCAATAAACTCCGCATGGTTATGGTTCTTGGCAAAAATAATTGTTTTGCCGATCTTATCGCCGCCATCAACTTTAATCCCTTTCTCCATTAATATTTGCAGGACTGTATCGATGGTGTCGGCATTAAATAACCATTGGTTAAGTGCCGCACTGGCTATATGGTCGTCGATATCTTCATCATCAGCAAAAGTTTCCTCGTATTTCGCCTTATCTTCGTCACTTAAATCATCATAGCAAATCCCGTCCTGCATGAACTTTAATTTTGTTTCTACGGTACGGTAGGGTACAAGATAATTATCTTCGACTGCCTGCTCTAATTCATAAGCAAACGTAGGCATGTTGTTTTCGAGATCAAAAATGCTGTAGGTATTTTTATCGATATCCGACTTGGGAGTAGCCGTTAGCCCGACAAGCAAAGCATCAAAGTATGTAAAAATTGCCTGATACTTCTTATAAATACTGCGATGGGCTTCATCGGTAACAATCAAATCGAAATGACCCACAGTAAATAATTTTTGTCCGTTATCGCTCTTGGTATCATCAATAGCGTTCATCATAGTCGGATAGGTGGAAAATACAACCCGGCTTCCAGGATTTTCTTTGCCGTCTAGCAGGTTGCAAATCGACATATTGGGCAATAGTTGTTTGAAGCTTTTATAGGCTTGACTGACTAGCGCGGTTCGGTCGGCCAAAAATAGCACGTTTTTTACCCAATTGTGCCTGGCAAGAACATCGACTAAGGAAATGACCGTCCTGGTTTTGCCACTGCCAGTTGCCATGACGAGTAGGGCCTTACGGTCCCCACGCTCAAACGATTCGCAAACCGCTTTGATCGCTTCTTTTTGATAATAGCGATTGGTAATGTTGTCCTTTATCTTGATGCTACTAAGAGATACCCGGCTGGAGCGTCTGTTAACCAACAGCTGCAGATCATCTTTAGAGTATAATCCGGAGACAGGTCTGGGCGGATAGTTAACATCATCCCAGATATATGTGTCAAAACCATTAGTGTAAAAAATTACTGGCCGCTGTTTAAATTTCGCCTCTAGACAATCAGCATATAGCTTGGCTTGTTGCTGACCGACCTTAGGATCTTTGCTGGTACGCTTGGCTTCAATCACTGCCAACGGGAGTCCATTATCCCCGAAAAGTACATAATCAACAAAGCCCTGGCCGCTGCCATAGGGCATCCCTTCAACAGGATATTCTTCGATACAGTTTTGTCCAAACTTCCAGCCAGCCTCTTTGATATCCAGGTCAATATATCGTTTACGCGTCTCAAACTCGCTAATAGTATTGACATCAAAATCGTGCTCCCTGGTGTTTTTCTCACGCAACTGTTTGAGTTCATCGCGCAGTTTTTGATTCTCAGCTACGATATCAGATAATTTCTTATCCTTTTCGCCTAAGGCGTTAAAAAGCTTCTCTAATTCCTCTTGGCTAACGTGCTTTTCGCCCCCTGTGGGCAATATGTCTTCCCGAAATTTGATTTTCTGATAATCTTTGGAATAACAATAAGCAATCCAAGAAACAAATTGGTGCAGGTTATGTAAAGATAATACCGCTTCTTCACGTTTGATGCCGCTGCTAGTATGGGCAGCTAAGTTGCCGAGCTTGACAATATACTTGATTAACGGAAATAAGTCTGGTTCAATGATGTCGAGAAAACTGCGATCATGAATTAAGCTGGAGAGATTGTCATGGTAAGGAACCTTAAGGTCGGCATCAGAGGCATAGAGCCATTTTACCACAAGTTCAAGGGCGCGACGAGCTAATATGGCCGTCGTCGCCGGACTGACAGCTAAGCTGCATTCGGCTTCCATACAAGCACCAGCAAAGGTGGTAAAGCGATTCTCCTTTTGCAAAAAAGAAAAGTTTGATACCATCTATGTAGCCCCCTAAGTGACTAAAATAGTTCTCCCCGGAAAGCCCGCTGCATAAGGCTGTTGAAGTTGTTTTCCATTTCTGTGAGGCTTTGCTGCATGAGGGATTTTTGTTGCTTGGTTTTTTTAACAAATGCTGAAAATTTACACTGAAGTTCATGTGGTGGTATAACTACCTTATAAGACTCCAGGAATTGTTTGGGGACACGCTTTTGTCCTGCACTACCAGTCATACTTTTTTCTGCTTGCTTCCGGAAACTCTTCATTTTTGTTAAATAGTACAACCATTCACTACTAATATTCTTACGAGGGCGCAAAACGTGAAACTCCGTCGACCCAAACCCAATACCATTTCTAAGTCCGTTAACAATTGCGCCTTTGCCATTCTCCATACATGGCGTTATTTTAGCAAACAAAACATCACCGTTCCTAAAATATGTAAAACTATTCTTTACTTCTGCCAACGTTCGTACTTCAGATAAGTTAATATTACCATCTTCATCTACGTTAGCCATTGGCAAGAAAGTTACTGTAGTATCATCATCAATATTAACAAGCTCGCTCTTAGGTGGATTAATTAAACAAATACTCGACAAAAAAGTTGATTGTTCGTGTAAACAATCCAACATTCCAGGATCACCGAACATATCCAAAAACACACTCTGCACAAGTTCGTCCAGTTTTTTAATCTGCTCTTTGCGTTTATCAATTAATTCCTGTGCTTTGTCTAAAATAACGGCAATTCTCCTTTGAATTTCGATGGATGGGAGAGGAATTATAATATCATTAATATCACTAACAGATAGATGCTTAACGGTAACAAATGGTGTTCGGACCTCAATACTTTTTAGCTCTGCAGGCAAAAAATAATATAAATACTTTCTTTCTAATTTGTCTGATACAACTGATATACGACAAACCCGCTGGTTAAGTAGTGCAACTCCACCTTTCCACTCGCTAATTTTAAAGTTTCCATCCATAGTTATAAGATAGTCGCCGTTATTCACAATATAGCGGTTATCATATTCTCCCTTGTATCGAGTGTTAGAATAACCGGCACTTACATCTCGGATACGGATAATTGGCATCCCTTCCGCCTCGTTAAAAAATTCTGATTTGAATGCATATCCGGAATCTATCTTTACTAATTCTCCTAGCTTATATTTATTTACTCTCATTATTACCCCTCAACATCTGTTGTAGGCTCAAAATACCCTGAAAAATCTCTTTCTCTATTTCTTCAATAAAACTTAATATTACTTCAGGTTTTTCATAGTTTTGAATTTCCTGATTAACTGTTTTATACTTACTGATCGACAAATCATATCCGTTTGCCACAATCTCGTCTTTCGGCACAAAAAACGACTTTTCTGTCCGCTTCCGCTCAACTTCTGCTGCCAGATTGTTAAACCGAGCCACAATATCCGGTATATCATTTTCCTCTATCGGATTACGTTTATCGTCCAGGGAATACCCATCTGCCTGCATATCGTAGAACCAGACTTTATCTGTACCGCCCGCACCAGTCTTAGTAAAAATGATGATTGCCGTAGACACCCCGGCATAAGGTTTAAACACACCGCTGGGCATTGAAATAACAGCTTCCAGCTTATGATTCTCAATAATCTCTTTACGAACAGCAACATGTGCCTTAGAACTACCAAATAACACTCCATCCGGCACAATGGAAGCGCATCTGCCGCCTTTTTTAAGCATTCTTAGCATTAAAGCCAGGAAAAGAAGTTCGGTTTTTTTAGTCTTGGCTATTTTAAGTAAGTCTTTTGCTACCGCATCATAGTCAAGCGATCCCTTAAATGGCGGATTGGTCAGGATTAGGGTGTATTTATTGGTGTCGGTGTTCTGCTCGGATAAG
>NZ_JBYKYF010000241.1:0-4811 GCF_057736855.1 Sporomusa sp. | reverse complement strand
CATCCGGGTGAGATGGCACGGTTAACTAATCTTACTGTAGAGGCTGTTAATGCTGACCGAGTGGGGGTTGCCCGGCAGGCAGCCAGTGAATGGGGCTGTATTGTCGTATTAAAAGGTGCCCGGACAGTGGTTGCTTTTCCTGACGGAGAAGTATATATTAATACTACGGGCAATGCCGGTATGGCTACCGGCGGCACAGGTGATGTACTTACCGGGGTTATTGCCGGTCTGATTGCTCAAGGGATGTCCAGTCATGATGCAGCAGTAGCAGGTGTTTATGTACATGGATTGGCTGGCGATATTGCTGCGCAGGGAGGAATGGTTGGCATGACGGCCATGGATGTTCTAAAAGCTGTTCCCGCTGCGCTATATGGTATAACTAGCTGTTAAACTAGGTAAAGTATATAAAAAAGTTGACATTGGTATATAAAAAAATATATAATTGTAGTATCTTTTAATAGGCTCCATACTGGTGGGGGTGATAGTGTGGCAGAATTGCGGCGGATAATGATTAGTATTCCAAATACATTGCTACAGGAAGTAGATGGCATAATCGCTATGGACAAATTGAGCAGAAGTCAATTTGTCAGAGAAGCCATGCGGCTTTATATTGAAGAGCGTAAACGCAAAGCAGTACGTGATATGATGAAAAAAGGGTATCAGGAAATGGCGGTTATTAATTTGGCATTAGCCGAAGAAGGATTGTTGGCTGATGCGGATACCCTCGAAATGGTGCCAGGCTTACTGGCGGAGCGTGAATAACTATGATTGTTAAGCGAGGGGACATATATTACGCTAATTTAAGTCCTGTAGTGGGTTCTGAGCAAGGCGGACACCGTCCGGTGCTAGTCATTCAAAATGACGTCGGTAACAAATATAGTCCGACTGTTATTGTCGCAGCCATTACTTCACAAATTTCTAAGGCAAAACTGCCTACTCACGTGGAAGTAAGCGCTAAACAATATAACCTTGAGAAAGACTCAGTTGTTCTGCTAGAACAATTGCGTACTATTGATAAACGGCGTCTGCGGGATAAAGTAACCCATTTGAGCGAAGAGATTATGAGTAAGGTGGATGAAGCCATTCGGATAAGTCTTGGCTTGGTTCAGATTTAGAGTAGTGAGCGGATAGGCGGGAGACTGCCTATTTTTGTTTATTGGCTGATAATAGTCTATTTTGTGTAACTTTTTGGCATCTGGTTGTTTTTAATCAATTGATTTGATGATACATATGGTTTGGGGAGAAAAATATGAAGCGAATTTGCCAATGGTCATGGCTGGTTATCCTTGTGACTGTATTGTCGCTGGTTTTTGCTGCAGGCTGTGGTTTAGCAGGAAAAGCTGTTCAGCCGGAAACTAACATGAAGGCGGCGGCTGGCGTCTCGGCGCCGCTTACGGTTAAGGTCCTTGATGTAGGGCAGGGAGATGCGATTCTTATTCGTACCAAGGAGCAAGTGACGCTTATTGATAGTGGTGATGTTCCGGCCAGGGACAAACTTGTCAGTATGCTAAAAAACGAGGGTATTGATACTATTGATAAGTTGATTATTACTCACCCGCATGCCGATCATATTGGTGGTGTAGCCGCTTTGTTTGACAATTTTACCATCAAACAGATTTATGATAGCGGTCAGAAAACGACAACCAATTTATATAAACAATATCTAATCCAGATTCAAAAGAAAAAAATTCCTTTTACTGTAGTTACAGCCGGCACGACAATGGCTTTAGGTAATGATGTTATTCTCAAGGTGTTAGCACCGGAAACACCATTTTTAAAAGGTACTAATTCAGATTTGAACAATAATTCCATTGTTGCCAAACTCATTTATCGCGATTTTTCAATGATGCTAACTGGTGATGCCGAAAAAGAATCTGAAGAACGAATGCTTGCCAACAACGCATCTGGTCTTAAAAGCACGATACTAAAGAGCGGTCATCATGGCAGCAGTACTTCTTCTTCGACACCTTTTTTACGGGCTATAAGTCCAGAGGTGGCAGTAATTTCGGTAGGTCTTAACAATGAATACCATCATCCGCATCCATCCACATTAAAGAAATATAATAAACAGAAAATAAAAGTATATCGTACTGATATGGACGGTACAGTGACTATTACTACTGATGGCAAAACCTATGATATTACCAAGGAGAGATAAACAGTCATGGAGATGAAAGCGGTAATTGACCGATTTGAAGGAAATAAGGCTGTGCTCTTAGTAGGGGAACAGGAAAATCTTGTGGTTTGGCCCAGGGAATGTTTGCCTGCATCTAAGGAAGGAGACATCTTGGTAATACAAATTACTGTCGATACGGCCGCTACTGAGCGCGCCAAAGCGGAAATTGACGATTTGTTTGCAGAAATTATGCGGCAGAACAACAATCCTGACAATAAGTAGCAGAATACTTTGCAAGATAATGGCATATAGTTGTTTTTTGCAACCTTTATACATAGCCGTGCAGGAATTTTGACAAGAAACGCGAATTTATAGAGGACACTTCGCAGTTTGGAGGTGCCTTTATTGCGAAAAATAGGGTTTCTATTAGTGCTGGCTATGTTGATGCTGTCATGGATAAGCGCCCAGGCTGCAACCGTTTCTGAATCTTCAGTCAGGCCGGTTATTGATTTGCCAACAACTATTTCTGAGCATACTAGTGGAGAGCCAGGTACCGGTCGTTTGTCGGAGCTGAATCAGGTTCGCTGGGCTAATCATATGGATGCTACGACTGGTATAACTACTATGAGATTAGTGTTGGATGTATCCAGGCCAGTAGTAGCTAGTAGTACCATTGTTGATGGGTCTATACCCAAGCTTGTGGTAAAAATTAAAGACACATTACCGGGAAACGCGGTAAAAGACCTTACCTTTGACGGTAAAATTGCCAAACGAGTTACTTTTGATACTAGCGGTCAGGATACCCAAGTGGTTATTGAATTGCCGCAGATGCTCAAAAGTACGGATTACAAAGTAAGTACATTACCCAGTGATGCTGAGGCTCAACGACCGTTTAGGGTTGTTGTGGATATCAAGCAGCCAACGCCGCAAACTGCTTCGACGGTTTCTGCGGGGAAAAAGAACACAGCGAAAAGCAAGACTGGTACTACTGAAATAAGCCAAGTCAGATGGGCCAATCATAAAGACGCTGTGACGGGAGCCACGAGTCTGAGGCTAGTCATGGATATGTCGGCTCCGGTGAAGTTTAGTAGTAAAGTTGTGTCGACTCCTACGCCCAAGCTTGTGGTGACTATCAAAGGAACAACACCGGGAAAAGCAGTGAAAGATCTTACACTTGATGGGAAAATTGCTGATAAAATTGCTTTCAATCCTAACGGACAGGATACAGAGGTTGTTATTGATTTACCCCATTTGCTTACCGATGATGATTACAAAGTCACAACGTTACCCAGAGATGCTAAAGCTAAGCGGCCATTTCGGGTAATTGTTGATATTAAGCAAGTAGAACCGTTGCCGGACTTTTCGTTTACTCCCGGATTGAAGAATAAACTCATTGTTATTGATCCAGGGCATGGCGGCAGTGATCCTGGTGCTATTGGGCCAAGCCGATATTATGAAAAGACAGTGACGCTTGCTGTTGCTAAGAATGTCAAACAATTGCTTGAACAGGCGGGCGCTAAGGTGGTATTGACCCGTCAGGATGACCGGGATGTGTATGGGCCTGGTGCAACCGATGTTGACGAACTAAAAGCCCGCACGACAGTGGCGAATAACCTAAAGGCCGATGTATTTGTTAGTATTCATGCTAATTCCTTTACTGATCGTACGGTAGGAGGCACGTCTACATACTATTATCAGAAGACTATGTATGATGCTATGCTGGCGCGTGCGCTGCAGGCAGCGCTGCTTGAGGCTGGTGGGCTTCAGGACAGACGGGCCAATGCTGCTAATTTTTATGTAATAAAACGGACGCGTATGCCAGCAGCGCTTGTGGAGTTAGCCTTTATTTCTAATCCACAGGAAGAAAAACTTCTAAGCTCACCCGAGTTTCAGCAAAAAATGGCTCAGGGAATAGTGCGTGGTCTGGAACAGTTTTTTAATCAGGCCGCTAAGCTAAACTAAAGAGGTGGGTATGATGAAAAATAAAGTTACAGTATTACTTGCCACGCTATTGCTGACAGTAACCTTCTTGCTTACTGGTTGTGATGGCGGCACAGAGCCTGTTCCAGGGAAAAGCGGTATTACTACACCACCTAAAATGGCTGAGCAACCGCAGCAGGCGGGTGTTACTCCTGATGCAGAACGCACCATGCAGCTTACTGTGTATCATGCTACTAAAGATGCCATGCATCTTGTACCAGAGGTACATAAGGTGCCTGTTAACAGCCATCCTGCCAGGACTGCGGTCGAACTGCTGATTGCAGGAACCAAGAACCCTGAGTTTGTTGGTGTTATGCCACCGGGGGTTAAGCTGAAGAGTGTAAATATCAAAGATCATATTGCCTATGTTGATTTTGATGATGCATTGATTAAGAACCATATTGGCGGATCGACAGGCGAAATTTTGCTGGTGGGAGCCATTGTAAATACGCTTACTGAGTTTCCGGATATTCACAAAGTACAAATTTTGGTTGAAGGAAAAAAAGTTGAAACAATCGCAGGTCATCTTGATGTTAGCGAACCGCTTAGTCGATCAGAAAAGATTATTAAGAAATGATTGAGCCGACGCATAATCATGAGTTTATAACCGACAGGCAGCAGTTCTTCCATGAAGGACTGCTGTTTTACTTTTGAAATCTTTTGGCTCTATAATAAATGTTGGGGTAACCAGTTCTACAACTGGAACTGCCTCAAC
>NZ_JBYKYF010000240.1:0-4813 GCF_057736855.1 Sporomusa sp. | reverse complement strand
CGCCCGTGTTTGTAGACTACCTATAAGGAATTGAAACAAGTTAGCTTGCCAAAATCATCATAAAGAACATATAGTTTGTAGACTACCTATAAGGAATTGAAACTTATTTTCTATGATTCAAAATTTCGCACATACTTTTTGTTTGTAGACTACCTATAAGGAATTGAAACCAATTTATGATGAACCCCACCAATTTCCAGGTATTACGTTTGTAGACTACCTATAAGGAATTGAAACTCCTCTACTTCACCAGGAAGGAAACCCAGGTTGTCTTTGTTTGTAGACTACCTATAAGGAATTGAAACTTGTCCAACTCATCTTTCTCTGCACCGCAAACAGGGTTTGTAGACTACCTATAAGGAATTGAAACCGGCTTTACCGCCGACAACGCCGATTAAGATGATAAGTTTGTAGACTACCTATAAGGAATTGAAACTTGTCTTGTCCACCGGCTGAATATATCGACAATATTGTTTGTAGACTACCTATAAGGAATTGAAACCTAATTTCTTCTGCTATCGTGATAACTTGGGGAAGGGGTTTGTAGACTACCTATAAGGAATTGAAACCCAGATGATGAGTACGACAGGATGATGGAAGACATTGTTTGTAGACTACCTATAAGGAATTGAAACTCGCAATTGTTGACGGTTGGTGGTTTTGACAATGCATGTTTGTAGACTACCTATAAGGAATTGAAACTGTTTAGAAAGAATGATGGCACGTTGCCCAAATGCGTTTGTAGACTACCTATAAGGAATTGAAACGTTCTATGAGAGTGTCCAATTTAGCACTTTTGGTTTGTTTGTAGACTACCTATAAGGAATTGAAACTCGTAAGATAATTGTTACAAATGGCACTCTGTTGACGTTTGTAGACTACCTATAAGGAATTGAAACTCCTTTAGACACGTTACCCACTCTCCCTTATATGCGTTTGTAGACTACCTATAAGGAATTGAAACTCAAATTGATAGCTGAAGACACCATAGAACAACACATTGGTTTGTAGACTACCTATAAGGAATTGAAACGTGTACCTATCGTGTACCTATATAAAAAATTTCAAGTTTGTAGACTACCTATAAGGAATTGAAACCCTTTTATGACGGTATGGGAATGGATGACAAAAATTGTTTGTAGACTACCTATAAGGAATTGAAACAAGTGAACGAGGGCCTTTTAGGGCTGGTCTTTTCTTTGTTTGTAGACTACCTATAAGGAATTGAAACCTGAACTTGACTTGGATAGTGTAACCAACTTCTTGCCCGTTTGTAGACTACCTATAAGGAATTGAAACGCTAGATAGTAAATAAGTTATTTATTAACTATCTAAGTTTGTAGACTACCTATAAGGAATTGAAACATGTCCGGATAGGTTCCTTGTATCGAAGAAATAAGGTCGGTTTGTAGACTACCTATAAGGAATTGAAACTAGCAAGAGAACTAACAATAGTTTGCAGGAAATGCGTTTGTAGACTACCTATAAGGAATTGAAACACACCTCCTCAAAAGTTTAATATTGTGAACCATATGTTTGTAGACTACCTATAAGGAATTGAAACCCGTGGTGGTGATATGTCATAGGTGGACACTCCCAAGTTTGTAGACTACCTATAAGGAATTGAAACTGCAATGAGCGACTATTCTCACCTAACACACGCGCGTTTGTAGACTACCTATAAGGAATTGAAACTATGCCCGGCAGATATGACGGAAGAAGAGGCTGCGTTTGTAGACTACCTATAAGGAATTGAAACTAATCACCATTGAAGGTGACGAGGTTGTTATTACGTTTGTAGACTACCTATAAGGAATTGAAACACATGTCAATACCCCTAAAAAGTGGCATATTTTTGAGTTTGTAGACTACCTATAAGGAATTGAAACTTGATAAATTGGTTAATTTTTTTGATGGCTTTGGAAGTTTGTAGACTACCTATAAGGAATTGAAACCTCCTCCTTTTTTTCGCCCGTCCGGTGGGCTAACCTTGTTTGTAGACTACCTATAAGGAATTGAAACACTCATTAGCCAGCCTGTTGCGACCCCTATCACTATGGTTTGTAGACTACCTATAAGGAATTGAAACCCGTAACCTTTGAAAACAAACCAAGCTCTGAGGCTGTTTGTAGACTACCTATAAGGAATTGAAACTGTCACGCCGCAGGGAAATGGATACCTGTACTTGATGTTTGTAGACTACCTATAAGGAATTGAAACGGGCCAGTCTGTCAGGGTCATAGACGACAACAGCGTTTGTAGACTACCTATAAGGAATTGAAACTGATGGTAAAACAGCCGGTAAGATTGAAGATGCAGTTTCGTTTGTAGACTACCTATAAGGAATTGAAACCTGCTTGTGTTGGTGCTTGCTGTTGGTTTCGTTACGTTTGTAGACTACCTATAAGGAATTGAAACTCGCTACAATAGCTGAATTATTGGTGAAAATTGGAGCCGAGTTTGTAGACTACCTATAAGGAATTGAAACTACCAGCAAGCTAGTGCAGACGCAACGCTGACATGGGCGTTTGTAGACTACCTATAAGGAATTGAAACACGAACACCTCTACCCATTCAACCGACTCATTTCGTTTGTAGACTACCTATAAGGAATTGAAACAATTACGGAATGTCTGTATTACTGTTAGAACACAAGTTTGTAGACTACCTATAAGGAATTGAAACATTTTTTTGATGGCTTTGGAATAGTGCTATCGAATGTTTGTAGACTACCTATAAGGAATTGAAACACAAGCTGCGGCAATACAAAAACGCAGGGCAAGTTAGGTTTGTAGACTACCTATAAGGAATTGAAACCGGTTACACACGGTCTAGGGACACAAGACGTAGTTGTGGTTTGTAGACTACCTATAAGGAATTGAAACACACACAGGCAATACAGTTCATCGTCATCAATATCGTTTGTAGACTACCTATAAGGAATTGAAACCCGACCAAGGCAGGTGAAATAATGGGCGGATTCTTGTTTGTAGACTACCTATAAGGAATTGAAACAATATAAATGATTGGACAGTAACTGGTACTGTAACGTTTGTAGACTACCTATAAGGAATTGAAACACATAGTGACATGTCCAACAGAGTTGTATTAGGTTTGTTTGTAGACTACCTATAAGGAATTGAAACGTATGTCCGTGAAAAATTCGTATGCAACGAACGGGAGGTTTGTAGACTACCTATAAGGAATTGAAACTGCCTCCGGCGGCGCAGTACACGGACCTGGCACCGGGTTTGTAGACTACCTATAAGGAATTGAAACTCTGAATGTATGGATGCTCAAGTTGGAATTGATTTGTTTGTAGACTACCTATAAGGAATTGAAACACTATCGACTTAAAATGCACCCACTTTTGACCGGATGTTTGTAGACTACCTATAAGGAATTGAAACATCACCCAAGAATCCCCTGCCTTTAGGCATGGGGAGTTTGTAGACTACCTATAAGGAATTGAAACCCCGTCTTGCTGACTTTTTTGGTGTTACTACCGAGTTTGTAGACTACCTATAAGGAATTGAAACCCTGGCAACGCAATCTATTTGCTGCTGGGTGTATATTGTTTGTAGACTACCTATAAGGAATTGAAACGCAGAAGTCCTTTAACATGTTGGCTTGAAGATTGCGTTTGTAGACTACCTATAAGGAATTGAAACAACAATTATCGGCGGCACAAAACATTCAAGCTAGCGTTTGTAGACTACCTATAAGGAATTGAAACCCTAATCCACACGTAGATTTGCGTAGTCTTGTTGGTTTGTAGACTACCTATAAGGAATTGAAACCCAATAACGGCTACTGTGATCTGCACCGCAATTTAGTTTGTAGACTACCTATAAGGAATTGAAACGCAAGAGCCGCCTGCAACACATCGTTTGCGACTTGGTTTGTAGACTACCTATAAGGAATTGAAACATTGAGCGCCAAGATGATGGAGCTATTATTATTACGTTTGTAGACTACCTATAAGGAATTGAAACACGAATCCGCACCGTCTTGCATGTATCGGTGTTATCGTTTGTAGACTACCTATAAGGAATTGAAACTTTCCGTGCGGATTAGCTTTTCGAACTCGCTTTTGTTTGTAGACTACCTATAAGGAATTGAAACTACCATAAATTGGAGGGACGCAAAGTGATGGAAAAAGTTTGTAGACTACCTATAAGGAATTGAAACCCTTGGGCGACAGGTTCCATGCTTTCGGGACCAAAATGTTTGTAGACTACCTATAAGGAATTGAAACAACTCTTTTGCCTCTTCAACCGTACCAAAAATTTTTTCGTTTGTAGACTACCTATAAGGAATTGAAACAGGCACTATAGAACAAGAAATCTAATTCCCACGGCAGGTTTGTAGACTACCTATAAGGAATTGAAACCAGACAGCGCGGCAAAGGCTGGAACAATATCAGCGTTTGTAGACTACCTATAAGGAATTGAAACGGTCAATTCATGCTCAACTTGAATCAATCAATGCGTTTGTAGACTACCTATAAGGAATTGAAACCCTTCGAGAGCCATACGGAGCCACTTGGCGTACTGGTTTGTAGTGGACCGGCTATACTAAAATAGACAGTTTTCTTAAGGAGTAGTAAACTGGAAGATATCAAGAAATGGAGAGATTTACTATGACCAGAAGAAAACGGCGACAATACACGGATGAATTTAAAAATCAAATGGTACAGTTATTTTTAAGAGGTAAGCCAAGAGCGGAAATCATTCGGGAGTACGACTTAACAGAAAGCGCATTTGATCGCTGGGTAAAGCAAAGCCAGTCGAGCGGTTCTTTCCGTGAAGCC
>NZ_JBYKYF010000239.1:0-4834 GCF_057736855.1 Sporomusa sp. | reverse complement strand
GTGACAAAATGCCCGTTAACCCTTGTATCTCAAGGGTATTCGATTCTCCAAACGTGTTACCGGGAATATTTGCTGTATAAATTTGGATAGTTTGGAGGAAAAACACTCCAAATGTCGAATAATCTTTTTTAATCTTGATCTTTGAAAACGAAATACGATCTAAAATACGTTGAATAATATAAGCACAAAAACCAAAGCCCCTAGAAGTTACTAGGCTTTGGTTTTTGTTTTACTTACACAACTAAACCAACTGGTTCCGGTAAGACCACGACCTTATATTCTACTCTTACCCAAATTAGCACTTCAGACAAAAATGTGATCACAGTGGAAGACCCAGTGGAATACCGGTTAGAGGGCATCAATCAGGTACAGGTCAATCCGAAAGCGAAATTAACATTTTCTAATGGTCTGCGGTCAATTCTGCGCCAGGATCCCAATGTGATTATGGTTGGCGAAATACGGGACAAGGAGACTGCTGATATTGCGATTCGGGCAGCGCTTACTGGTCATCTGGTATTTAGTACATTACATACCAATGATGCACCAGGGGCAATTACCAGATTGTTGGATATGGGACTGGAACCCTTTCTGGTTGCTTCTTCAATACTAGGGATTGTTGCCCAACGTTTGGTGCGGGTAATTTGTCCGGATTGCAAACAGCACTATATACCTGAAACGGAGTCGCCGGAGTGGCAGACTCTGTTAGGAACTGATTTAACACTAACACATGGGCTTGGTTTGTACCGTGGGGCTGGTTGCCCACGTTGCAGCCATACTGGCTATTTTGGCCGTATGGCCATCCATGAAGTAATGACTATTAGCCCCAATGTGCGTGAGGCCATTAATCAACGGGTACCGGCCAATAGGTTACGAAGTATTGCCATTAAGGAAGGCATGCAAACCATGTGGCAGGATGGTATGGCCAAAGCCATCAGCGGATTTACCAGCGTAGCTGAGGTCGGGCGGGTTGCTTATTCAGGTTATGAGTAGAGCGGGAGGGGGCGTATGCGGAAGATAGATAGTCTGCTAAAAGACGCAGTATTAGCTCAAGCATCAGATGTTCATCTTACGGTAGGAGTTCCTCCTATTTTCCGAATACGAGGCTGTTTACTGGTTACACAATACCCGAAACTTATACATGCCGATATGGAATTAATGGTTAATGAAATTACAACTCCAGCACAACAACATAAACTTCAAAACTTAGATGAGCTTGATTTTTCCTATGCGATCACGGGCATAAGCCGGTTTCGCGTGAATGTGTTTCGGCAGCGTGGTTCATTGGCGGTTGCTATTCGGGTAATAAGTGAACAGGTACCTACGTTAGAACAGCTTGGCCATCCGGAAGTGCTTAAGACATTAGCCAGAAAGCCGCGAGGACTGGTGCTTGTCACTGGCCCTACTGGCAGCGGCAAATCGACAACCTTGGCAGCTATGCTTGATGTAATTAACACCGAACGGGCCTGTCACATCATTACTTTGGAAGATCCCATTGAATATATACACAATCATAAAACCAGTATTGTAAATCAACGCGAGATTCATATTGATTCCCGGTCTTTTGCCGATGCGCTCAGGGCGGCACTGCGGGAAGATCCGGATGTAATTCTGGTAGGTGAACTGCGTGATGCAGAGACCATTCATACTGCAATAACAGCCGCCGAAACAGGCCATTTGGTGTTTGCCACATTACATACTGGTGATGCCGCCCAGACCATTGAACGATTAATTGGCGTATTTCCGCCTTACCAGCAGCCACAAATACGGGTGCAATTATCGCTTGTTTTGCAAGGCATTGTGACACAGCAATTATTGCCTCGCCGCGATGGTTCCGGCCGAGTAGCTGCCATGGAGATTATGCTGGCAACACCGGCGGTGCGGAATTTAATCCGTGAAAGCAAAACCTACCAGCTTATTTCGGTTATCCAGACCAGCGCTAAAGGTGGGATGCAGACGATGGATATGTCGTTGCGTGATTTATGCCAGAAGGGGATCGTAACTTATGAAGAAGCGCTGGCGCGAGCTATGGACCAGGAAGGGTTTATCCGTATGACTAGCTAGTCGCTGTATGCTAAGGAGAGAGGTAGGTATCTGTAAGTGACAAAAACATATGTGTATAAGGCCAGAGATCGTACTGGTCACGTCTTGACAGGCAGCATTATGGCTGACAGCCAAGACGCAGTTGCCGCCTATATTCGAAATAAAGGTTATTTTGTTACTCAAATCAAAACACAGCAATCTGAATCTTTTTTATTAACAATGATACATAATCTGCGAAAAGTGAGTGCAAAAGATCTGGCTATTTTTTGTCGTCAGTTTGCCACAATGGCCGATGCTGGCTTATCGTTAATATCTTGTCTAACCATTTTAATTGATCAAACCTACAATCCTCAATTAAAAGCTGCCTTGCGGGTCATTTATAAAAAAGTACAAGAGGGTGAATCACTGTCAAAGGCTATGTCGGGATATGCTAATATGTTTTCCGATATAATGATTCATATGGTGGAAGCCGGAGAAGTGGGCGGTGTGCTTGCTGAGGTGTTAAGCAGACTGGCAGTTCATTTTGAACAAGAACACAAATTGAATGAACGGATTACATCTGCTATGGTTTATCCGGCGGTGGTTCTTGGTATTGCTCTAGTATCTGTTACTTTTATTTTCCTCTTTGTATTGCCGCCCTTAATACAACTATTTGAAGATATGCAGGCTGAATTGCCGCTGCCCACGCAAATAGTATTGGAGATCAGTGGTTTGCTTACCCATTATGGTATATGGCTGGTTGTTATTTTGGCATTATGCGCCTATACGGTAGTAATATTGGCACGGCAGCCCAAGAACCGGCTAGTTACAGATCGCTTATTATTGGTGTTGCCGGTATTTGGACCGTTATGGCGGATGATGGCGATTGCTCGCTTTAGCCGTACATTGTCGACTTTGCTCCGGGGCGGGGTGCCTATTCTTACTGCTATTGAAGTTGTAAAAAAAGGTTTAGGTAATCTAAGCATGACAAATGCGTTGACTAAAGCACAGATGAGTATTCGAACAGGAATGGGTTTGGCAACACCACTAGGGGCTAGCCATATGTTTACCCCGATGGTGGTGCAGATGGTAGCTGTTGGTGAAGAAACCGGCGAACTGGATAAAATGCTGGAAAAAATTGCAGATTTTTATGATAGTGCTGTTGAGGATATGGTTAATCGGTTAAGCAGTATGTTAGAGCCAGTATTGATTGGTATCCTGAGTGTGATTATCGGGTTTATTGTGATTTCAGTGATGTTACCGATGTTTGATGTACTTACTCATTGTAAAACGATATAACGTGAACAGAGGTAGGATTATGAGAAAAATAAATCATCAAAAAGGTTTTACTTTAATTGAGTTGTTGATAGTGATAGCCATTATCGGAATGCTAGCTGCAATAGCTATACCTAGATTTACCAGTGTTGCAGATAGTGCAACCAAAGCGAGAATTCAAGCTGATTTGAGGACGATAGACAGCGCTATTGCCCAACATTATGCGGCAACAGGTGTATTTGCTACAGATATTACTACCTTGGCACCTTATTTTTCGTCAACCATGAAAAGTGGTGAACAAAGTTTTAAGTACCAGGATAAGAAAGTTACTTATGGCATTGAGAGTGGCCGAGCGTATGTAACGCTGGAATCTATTGGTAAGTCGTATTATGCCGATTGGAGCGAAAAATCATAAGTAAATAACTCTATTCTAAGCAGAATGGTTTGTCTTTAGGACAATGATTGTTAGGAGTATTTTATTTGCTTACTCTATGCATGTTTTTTATTGGTTGTATGACTGGTAGTTTTCTCAGTGTTTGTATCTACCGTCTGCCGCAGAACCGTTCCATAGTGTTTCCAGCTTCTCATTGTCGTTGGTGTAATGCGTCGCTTAGACCTTGGGACTTAATCCCTATTGTTAGTTATCTATTATTATGGGGTAAATGCCGTTACTGCGGTAAGCCTTATTCGGTACGCTATGTTATGCTTGAACTCTTTACCGGACTGTTATTTCTTTGGTGTTTCCAGGTTATCGCTGTAGGTCCAGAGCTTGTTAAAGTCCTGATCTTTGCTTCATTTCTTATTGTTATTGCGTTTATTGACTATGATCACCAGCTTATTTTGGATAATGTACTTAGCAGGTTTGCCGTAGTGGGTGTATTTATTAATTTATATCTTGATTTTCCTGGGATTTGGGATATGATGGTTGCTGCTGTTGTTGGCGGTGGTTTTTTACTTGGCCTTGCGTTAATCACTCGCGGCGGTGTAGGTGGAGGCGATATTAAGTTTATTGCGGTTTTAGGTCTGTGGTTGGGGTTAGAGCCTACGATTCTGACTTTATTTTTAGCTTTTGTCATGGGGGGCCTTGGCAGTGTATTGCTTCTGCTTTTTAAATTGAAGACCCGCAATGATTGTATTCCTTTTGGACCGTTTATTGCTATGGCTGCATTGATCAGCGCCTTGTATGGAGTTGAGATTATACAATGGTATTTCCAAAGTTTTATCTGAAAAACAATCGTTATGTAAGGTTGGTTGATCAGGACGGCTTTACTTTGCTCGAAATGCTGATGGTGTTTGCCGTTATAGCGTTGGTAACTGCATTAGCCGCTCCAAAAATGGGAGATGTGATAGCTAGAAGGGAAATGGATAGTGCAGCACGGCAATTGGCGGCAGATCTGCGCTGGATGCAGCAACTGACCATTAATAGCGGTGGTGAGGCAACCCCGCAGATGGTTTTTGCATCTGCTGAACCTTATCAGTATACTGTGTTGGTAAGTGGTCACAGCCTAAAGTTTGTTAGATTGCCATCCAGTGTTTCGGT
>NZ_JBYKYF010000238.1:2200-4846 GCF_057736855.1 Sporomusa sp. | reverse complement strand
GTTAACTTGGAGAAGGTCGAACAAGCGCTCCAAAGTTTTGTAGCAAATAAAAATATGTAAATCAGGATAAAGATGGTGGCTGAATGACCGCAAAAAAACATGATGCCAGAGAAATGGCACTAAAAATAATTAATGAGGTTGAAAACAATGGCGCTTATGCCAATATAGCTTTGGCACAGGAATTGAACCGGCAGGCTGCCCAGGGACAACTTTCCGACCAGGACCGGCGGTTTATTACTGAGCTTGTTTATGGTACTGTCAAAGCAGGTGCTACTTTGGATTGGATACTTAGCAATTATTTGAATCGCCCGCTTACTAAAGTAGCCCCGATAATTAGAAACATCCTGCGTTTAGGTATCTATCAATTGTTTTTTCTTGAAAAAGTTCCGGCTTCCGCTGCTTGCAACCAGTCAGTAGAATTAGCAAAAAAATATGGCCATG
The DNA here is from genome assembly GCF_057736855.1 of Sporomusa sp. Classification (NCBI taxonomy): domain Bacteria; kingdom Bacillati; phylum Bacillota; class Negativicutes; order Selenomonadales; family Sporomusaceae; genus Sporomusa; species Sporomusa sp. The sequence continues at coordinate 4,405 of NZ_JBYKYF010000238.1, read as the reverse complement.
CTGGTACTGTTAAGTTTGTTAACGGTGTCCTCAGGAATGCTGCTCGTCATCCAGAAAAAATTGTGTATCCTGACAGGGAGAAAGAGCCAGTAAAATATCTTGCTTTAAAATATTTTCACCCCGAATGGCTGGTTAAGCGGTGGGTGGACCGGTTGGGCGTAACAGGATGTGAATCCCTATGTCAGACAAATAATCATATACCACCCCTTTCTTTGCGTACCAATACAGTTAAAATTAATCGCGATAGACTTTTAAAGCGCTTAAATGATGAAGGTGTAGTCTGTCAGGCGTCAAACTGGACACCTGAGGGAATTATCTGTCAAGAACACCCTAGCTTAGGTACCCTTTCATCATTAAAAGAAGGTCTGTTTCAAGTCCAAGATGAAAGTTCCATGTTGGTTGCCCACATCTTAGGACCAAAACCTGGCGAATTTATAATCGACGCCTGTGGTGCACCTGGTGGTAAAACTACACACATTGCTGCCTTAATGAATAATACCGGGAAGGTTTTATCCACAGATATTTATGAGCACAAGTTAGCACTTATCCGGGAAAATAGCGCCCGGCTAGCTTTGACCAATATCGAAACCAGGGCGCTTGATGCTGTCAATTTGGGCAGCCTGTTTCCGCATAAGGCAGATAGAGTACTGGTAGATGCTCCCTGTTCTGGTCTTGGAGTGCTTCGCCGTAAACCGGATTCTCGCTGGCGTAAATCGCCTGAGATGCTGCATGATTTACCGAAATTACAGGCTGCTATTTTGGAGAGTGCCGCTCAATGTGTAAAGCCTGGCGGTGTTCTGGTGTACAGCACCTGCACAACTGAACCTGAAGAAAACCAGGACATTGTTCGCAGATTTTTACACGGCCATTCTGAGTTTCGGCTTGAGCAAACAGGACAGTATCTGCCAGGCGAGAAGCGATCTGACGATATGCTGCAATTCTGGCCGCATATTGATGGTATTGATGGCTTTTTCATCGCTCGTATGGTACGGCAGCAGTAAGGCGGTGACAATATGACAAATAAGGCAAAAGTGGATATATTCGGGCTGTTTGTTTCAGAGATTGCTGAGGTTATAAAGCCGCTGGGATTTGCATCTTACCGTGCAAAACAAATTGCTGAATGGCTATATAAACATGATGTCAGTCATTTTAGTGCTATGACGAATTTATCTAAAGAACAGCGAGGGATACTTGAGGACAATTTTACCATTACCCGGCTAACACAAAAGACAGTTCAACACTCAGGTGATGGACGAACAAGTAAGTTTTTACTGGCTTTTGCTGATGATATGGCTGTAGAGACAGTGCTTATGCGACAACCTTATGGAAACAGTGTTTGTATATCCACGCAGGTTGGCTGCGCTATGGGATGCGCTTTTTGTGCTTCTACACTGGGCGGATTGGAGCGAAACCTTACTGGTGGTGAAATACTTGCTCAGGCTCTATATATAAACAAACTGCTAAAACTCGAAGCACAAAAAATAGACTCTATTGTAATTATGGGTTCAGGAGAGCCTTTAGCTAATTATGATAATGTGTTGCGGTTTATCCGGCTTATTCATGAACCATATTGTCTCAATATGAGTTATCGTAGCATTACGCTTTCCACTTCCGGAATTGTTCCAGTGATTGATCGATTAGCGCAAGAAAAGTTACCTTTGACGCTGTCGATCTCATTACACGCGCCGACCAATGAACTAAGAACTAAGCTAATGCCGATTAATAAGCGTTATCCGCTGGAACAAGTACTGGCGGCTGGAAACCGCTATGCTACTATCACTGGCAGACGTGTTACATATGAATATACTTTAATTGCCGGTGTTAATGATCAACCGGCACAGGCTGCGGAATTGGCGAAGCTGTTAAAAGGACAGCTGGCTAATGTTAATTTAATTCCCATAAATCCGGTGCCCGAACGGGGACTGCTCCGTCCGTCGGCAAGTGATGTCGCTAGATTTGAGCAATTTTTAAAGGAACAGCATATCAATGTCACTGTCAGGCGCGAGATGGGAACAGATATTGATGCGGCTTGTGGCCAATTGCGACACAGAATCATTAGAAATAATGGTTAATTTTGACTAGTTCAGCAGTATCGTTGTATAATAGAGAAAACACATCTTGTAAACGAAAAAGCCAACATTTCCATAGCCAGTAAATGTATGTTTTAGGATCAACACATCAGCAACTTAATTGGTAATATTAAAG
>NZ_JBYKYF010000238.1:0-2190 GCF_057736855.1 Sporomusa sp. | reverse complement strand
GGTTGTTTTAGCAGGAGTGTTTGAGTTGAAAATTGTCCGCAATATCGAAAAGTTTTTTGAAAAATATATTGAAGGTTTTTTTAATAAACAGTTTTCCAGCAGCCTACAACCAGCCGAGATTGCCAAGCAATTGGCTAGGGAAATGGAAGATGAGCGTACTGTTGGCGTAGCACATGTTTATGTGCCTAATCATTATACAGTCTATATAAATCAGGAAGACTTTGAACGTTTGGAGCCTTGTGCGTCAGCAGTGTGTGATGAATTAGCTGCGTATTTATGCCAAGAAAGCCGACGTAAAGGTTATACTATGGCGGGTAGTCCACAGATAGAACTTTTAGCTGATGAAAAATTAACCAGACAAGAGTTTAGGGTAACGTCAAGTTTCATCGAAGCCTCCTATGAAGACAAGATGAACCAATTTGCGAACACTTCAGATTTTGGGGATACCAAAATATTCGATAAAATGGAGCCTGCGCTCTTAAACCGTCCGGCGCAGAAACTTTTGCATGGCCTTTTGACAGTGATTGAAGGGGTGGATGCCGGTTTACAAGTAGAATGCACCGTTAATCGCATAAATATTGGGCGTCGCAATACGAATGAGCTGCCGTTAACGGACATGAATACTTCACGCCTGCACGCATACATTGTGTATGAAGATAATTCGCATGTAATTCATGATGCCAAAAGCCTTAATGGGACGTATGTTGGTAACCAGCGTATAATCCATAAGCGGCTGAAGAATGGTGATAGAGTGAGAGTTGGAAACACTGTGATTTTATATGAGGTGAAGTAATCTTGCCTGGTAAAATGCAGGTGCTTAATATGATTGTAATAGTCCTGCAGTATAGCCTGGTAATACTGCTCTATTACTTTCTATACCAAGTAATAAAAATAGCGTTCAAAGATTTGACCGGTTTATCGGATAAGGTAAGAGTTCCCATTGTTAGCTCTGAATTACAAGTGGCTGCTGGTAATGATCTATCGTCACCTAAACTTGTTGTCGTGGATGATAAGCAAGGGTTGTTGTCACAACAAATTTTTGTTATAACAGATAATGTAACGATAGGACGCAGTAAACATAATGACATTGTCATTAATGATAGTTTTGTTTCCCATGAACATGCCTGTATATCAAAAGCAAAGCAAAATTATCTATTGGCTGATTTGAACAGTACTAACGGTACACTTGTTAATGGGAAACCCATTAAAGAGGAATATGTATTAAAGGATGGAGATGTAATTCAGATTGGGGCGGTTACTCTTACGTTTGAGAGGTGATTTCCATGCTGGCATTTGCACAGTCAGACATTGGTATGGTACGCAAAATCAATGAAGATAGTTATGTTTTTTCGCCACCACACTTGTTTGTAGTTGCCGACGGCATGGGTGGACATGTTGCCGGAGAAATTGCTAGTAGCCTCGGTGCTAGTACTATTCAGGAACATATCCAAAAAATTAAAAAACCATCCGACTGGGAGCAAGTACTAAAAGAAGCAATTGATTTGGCAAATTGCGTGGTTTACCAGATGTCCCAGGAAAAAAGCGAATGCCAGGGTATGGGGACTACTGTTACAGCGGTATATGCTGAAGGCCATGAAATATTTTGGAGTCATGTAGGAGATAGCAGACTTTATTTAATTAGAGATAACATGTTACGCCAAATAACCAGCGACCATTCATTGGTTTGGGAGCTGGTGCAGAGTGGTAGTATTACGAGTGAAGAAGCACTAGTACATCCGCATCGCAATGTTCTAACAAGGGCTGTGGGTACCAGTAACAGCATTTGTATAGATTCTGGCAGGTTTATTTGGCAGCCTGGTGATAGTTTACTGTTATGCACCGATGGATTAACCAATATGCTTAAAGAAGAAGCTATACTAAAGATTTGTACACTGCTAGATAATCCTCAAACCATTGTTAATACCCTTATTGAGCAAGCCAAGGAGGCCGGTGGCTATGACAATATTACGGTTATTCTTGTGCAATACAAAGATTAGCTATGAAGTATAAGCTAACTGAGTTTGGACTACTGCTACTGGCCGGTTTTGTTTTAATTAATGGATATCTTGTCGTTACTTTAGCATACCAGCAATTTACGTTTCAGACGCTTACGATTATTTTGGGATTAATTGGTCTGTGGATGATAACTTCGCTAGTTGTTCGACGTTTTTATATGACTGCAGACCCGTT
>NZ_JBYKYF010000237.1:1952-4885 GCF_057736855.1 Sporomusa sp. | reverse complement strand
AGGCAGTTCCAGTTGTAGAACTGGTTACCCCAACATTTATTATAGAGCCTAAATATTTGCAATTCCGAAGATTTTATCATACAAAACAAAAACCTTGTCACAATTGACAAGGTTTTTATGGTGGCGGCGCAGGGACTTGAACCCCGGACACTTCGGGTATGAACCGAATGCTCTAGCCAACTGAGCTACGCCGCCATATGAAATTAATGGAGCTAGTGACCGGGATTGAACCGGTGACCTTATCCTTACCAAGGATACGCTCTACCAACTGAGCTACACCAGCATTGGTTGCGGGGACAGGACTTGAACCTGTGACCTTCGGGTTATGAGCCCGACGAGCTACCAACTGCTCCACCCCGCGATGAACTTTTGTTGCAAATTTAATTATATAGTACAATAAATACTATGTCAATCCATTTTTAACACCATTTGTTTACAATTATAACTTGGAATCTGGTATATCGAGCACTAATGACAGTAAGGTGGCATTGACTACTGTTAATTAATGGTGTATATTAAATTATTGTACTGTTTACGTTATTTGAACAAAACCGCAACTGTTTTGATAAGACTAGTGGCCGCAAATAGGACAAGATATGCTGTAACTTTAACAGATTTAACTTTAGGAGGCAGAAATGTCAAGTATTGCTCCCGAAATTACTAAACGTCGCACTTTTGCTATTATATCCCATCCTGACGCTGGTAAAACTACATTAACTGAAAAACTGCTGCTCTATGGTGGGGCCATCCGCCTTGCTGGTTCGGTCAAGGCCAGAAAGGCGCAGAAACATGCCGTATCTGACTGGATGGAAATTGAGAAGCAGCGTGGTATCTCAGTAACCTCCAGTGTATTGCAATTTGATTATAACGGTTATCGGGTTAATATATTAGATACTCCTGGCCACCAAGACTTTAGTGAGGACACCTATCGTACCTTAATGGCTGCTGATAGTGCGGTCATGCTTATCGATGCGGCTAAAGGCGTCGAGGACCAGACAAAAAAGTTGTTTCAGGTCTGCAAACAACGGGGAATACCGGTGTTCACTTTTGTGAATAAGCTTGATCGCTATGGACGTAATCCTTTTGACTTAATGGAAGAAATCGAAAAAGTTCTCGGTATTCGGGCGTACCCAATGAACTGGCCGATTGGCCTTGATGGTAATTATTCTGGTATTTATATACGCAAACAGGCCCGGATTGAATTATTCGAACGTGGTGGTGTTCACGGGCAATGGGCTTTGCCATCAACGCAAGGGAGTGTGGATGACCCGGCGTTTAAAGAAATTCTTGGTGAGGGCATCCATCAGGCACTTTGTGATGATATAGAACTTTTGGACATGGCTGGCGAAGAATTTGATTTTGAAAAGGTAGCCAAAGGGGAGCTCACGCCAATGTTTTTTGGCAGTGCTATGACTAATTTTGGTGTTAGATTGTTCTTAGAAGAATTCTTACAACTTGCCCCCGCGCCTATGCCCAGAGAATCGTCTGCAGGACTTATTGCGCCAGATGATGAAAGGTTTTCTGGGTTTGTATTTAAAATTCAGGCCAATATGAATCCTGCCCACAGAGACCGGCTGGCTTTTATCAGAATCTGTTCCGGGAAATTTGAACGGGGCATGACTGTATTTCATGCACAGTCAGGAAAGCAAGTAAAACTTGCCCAACCACAGCAATTTTTGGCTCAGGAACGAACCATCATAGAAGAGGCATATCCTGGAGATATTGTTGGCTTGTTTGACCCTGGAATTTTTGGTATTGGTGATACTTTGTGCCAAGAAGGTTCTAATTTTACCTTCCGCGACTTTCCTGTATTTCCGCCTGAGCAATTTGCCAGGGTTCAAGCTAAAGATACTATGAAACGCAAGCAATTTATCAAAGGTATGACCCAGCTTACCCAAGAAGGAGCTGTTCAGGTATTTCGCCAACCAGATTATCCGGTGGAATCATTTATTGTTGGTGTCGTCGGTTCATTGCAGTTTGAAGTGCTTGAGTACCGCCTAAAACACGAATATGGAGTAGATATTCTCATGAACAGACTACCATATTCTATTGCCCGCTGGCTCTATGGTCCAAACCTTGATGTAAAAAATTTAAAAAACATGGACAATGGTCTATTAATCGTGGATATAAAAGATAGACCAGTTGCTTTGATTAGTAATGAGTGGCAGCTTAAATGGGTTATGGAGCGTAACCCGGATGTTGAGTTTTTGGTTGTACCTGAAAATGCACGGCAAGTGTAAGGAGTGGTAAACATGTACAGCTTTCCGTTAGAGTTGGATGAAGTCATTATCAAAAAAGATCATGCCAGTTATACTTGTAACGGAGATGTATTAAACGGAGCCCTCTACTTGACAGATCGTCGCTTGGTTTTTGTTGGGTATGCGCTTAGTATAACCAATAAATATATGGACGAAGTACCATTAACTCATATTAAGGAACTGCTGGCAGAAAAGACTTTTTTCATCATACCAAACGTATTAAAAGTTGTTACTATTCAAGATAAAGTAATTAAGTTTGTTGTAAAAAACCGTAATGAATGGTTGGAAGCGGTTAACACCCAACTTCAGATTGTTAACTAAATTGTAAAACACTTCACTGCTCTCATTGTATGCAAATAAGCTCTTGAACATATACTATATGAGAAGGGAGTGAGGGTGGTGAAGTTACTTTCGATCGGCCTGAATGGAACAACCGAAAATATCAGGGAGAAGTTGGAACGCGACTGTAAAACGCTGACCCAAGAAGGCTTCCGCGTAGACATAGAAGAGCTGGATAAAGGTGGCTATAAATTTCTTGGTTTAACGATTAGTGATGGGGAGCTATCGTTTCGAAATTATGAGCGGATAAAGAATGTACTCAAACATAGTGTAGCACAAATACTTGCTGATTGGATTATTACTAACGAAGAACACAAGATTATCAATAAGCTAGTT
>NZ_JBYKYF010000237.1:0-1942 GCF_057736855.1 Sporomusa sp. | reverse complement strand
GTGCAATTGTTGAAGCAAATACATTAAAGATGCTTAGTAAGAGTCCAGCAGTGCGCTATAAACTAGTATTGTCCAGAATATTAGAGTACCTGGAAAACCATCATGTTTTAGTACTTGAGGGGTTTCTGAATTTTCGTCTGAAAGACTATCGCCTGCATTTGTCAGAAGTCATTGATAATGTTGTTGATGACTTTATGATGGAACTTGAGTACAGGGAATTTATACGTGTTCTGCGCTATTTTGTGGATGTGCAGGAGCCACGGGTAGATGAGGTTCATCTAATTATTAATGACGCTAGTGCGTTTCAGATTTATGATGCACATGGTAAAACCATAAAGAATCAATGTGTCGAGAATTCATTACTGCCACACTGTGATGCTGAAAGTTATGATAATCTGAATTACGAAGATTTAGTAGTAAGTGCCTTAATTACCATTGCACCACGCAATATTATGGTACATATCAGCAACCCGCTATGTGACAAAGAAGTGTTAGAGACTATCAAAAGTGTGTTTGAAGGACGGGTTGTAGTTTGCGAGGGCTGTGAACTCTGTATGCCTTCCGGCCAGTCAACTCATACAGAGCTATAAACTTGACAATGCCAGCTAACTCGTATATAATTTTTGATAATTACATATCCATAAAAGTGATGCCGAGGAAATGATTATGGATTGAAAGGCGACCAGAGAAAAGATGCCATGGCTGAAAGCATCTTTGCGCAAACCAACCCATAATTACCACCTCTAAACTGCTGGCTGAACTAAAGTAAGCTTTGCCGGGGTATTTCCCCGTTATCAAGTCTGAGATGGCGATATGCCAAAACAGGGTGGAACCACGGGTATAAAACTCTCGTCCCTATAGGGAATGGGAGTTTTTTATTTTCATAGGAGGCTGCTGAAGATGAGTAAAATTAAGGTGACATTAAAAGATGGAGCAGTGCGCGAGTTCGAGCCAGGAATCACACTGGCTGAGGCTGCCGCCTCAATTAGCCGTAACTTGGCGAAAACTGCACTGGTCGCTAAAGTAGATGGGCATATCAGAGATTTGTTTGCTACACTGGAACATGATGCAACTGTCGAATTTTTGACATTCGAAGATGCGGAAGGTAAAGATGCCTTACGCCATACCTCTTCCCATATTTTGGCTCAAGCTGTTAAACGCCTGTATCCTGATGTTAAATTAGGAATAGGACCGGCTATTGCCAACGGCTTTTACTACGACTTTGATACTGCCCATACATTTACTCCTGATGATTTAGAAAAAATCCAGGCAGAAATGGAAAAAATCGTTAAAGAAAACTTGCCACTTGAACGGCTGACACTTAGCCGCGAAGAAGCCCTTAAGCTATTTGGTGAGCACGGAGAAATTTACAAACAAGAATTAATCCGTGATTTACCGGAAGATGTTGAAATATCTATTTATAAACAAGGTGAATTTATTGATCTGTGTGCCGGACCTCATGTTCCGTCAACCGGACGTGTTAAGGCAATTAAGCTGCAAAGTATTGCTGGTGCTTACTGGCGCGGAGACGAGAAACGGAAAATGTTGCAGCGAATTTATGGTACATCCTTTGAAAAGAAGGCTGATTTGGACGCATATATAACTATGATGGAAGAAGCCGCTAAACGGGATCACCGTAAACTTGGCCGTGAACTTGATCTATTCAGCATTCAGGAAGAAGGACCAGGCTTTCCTTTCTTTCATCCTAAGGGAATGATCATCCGCAATGAACTGGAAGCCTTCTGGCGTAAACTGCATGTCAAATACGGTTATCAAGAAATCAAAACCCCGATTATCTTGCACCAAAAATTATGGCAGCAATCAGGGCACTGGGATCACTATCGTGAGAACATGTACTTTACCCAAATTGATGGAGAAGGTTATGCAGTTAAACCGATGAATTGTCCTGGTGGTATTTTAGTCTACCGGACCCAACATCACA
>NZ_JBYKYF010000236.1:0-4891 GCF_057736855.1 Sporomusa sp. | reverse complement strand
ATCCGGCCAACTGCCCAAATCGGAATGGTTTTTCAAGAGTATTCTTTATTACCATGGCGGACTGTTTTGGATAATGTTGCTTTAGGTCTTGAGTTTGCTGGTATGGATAAGAGCGAGTGCAAGAAAAAGGCAATCGAGTATTTGGATTTGGTGGAGCTTGCGGATTTTGCAAAAGCATATCCTCACGAATTATCGGGTGGTATGCGTCAGCGAGTTGCCATTGCCCGTGCCATGGCTGTTGAACCTGATATTTTGTTAATGGATGAGCCTTTTGGTGCTTTAGACGCTCACACGCGTATTCTATTACAAAAAGAGCTATTACGAGTATGGGAAGTACATAAAAAAACCATCCTTTTTGTTACCCATAGCGTTGATGAAGCTATTTTTTTGGCTGATAAAATTATTGTAATGTCATCTAGGCCTGGTAAGATTAAAGAGATTGTGGCAGTGGATATGATTCGGCCAAGAGATCGGGCTATGCCCCGCTATGGGCAGCTTTACTCCGAAATACTAAAAAAGTTAGATGAGTAGTAAGTATAGGAAACCGCAGCAAAACTTCTGCTAAATTTTTCTAAAAGTAGCAGGAGTTTTGTTATTTATAGGAAATAGTCTATTTTACAAGTACTATTATCTGGAAATATTGAAGTAGCTATGACCATTGAAAAAAATGAGCAATAGTTACGAAATACTATTTTTTGCCATATAATCTGCTGAAGATACAAAAGCGTATGTTGCATTTTTTATCAGATGGAAATTTTGTATGAAATCTGATGGAGGCGATAACGTGCTGACGGTAGGTATACTTGGTGGAATGGGGCCGATGGCGACGGTGGATTTATTTGCCAAAATTGTTGAGTGTACACCAGCAAAAGTTGACCAGGACCATCTTAAAATTATCGTATATAACAACCCGCAGATTCCTTCGCGGACCGAGGCCATTCTGAATGGGGCCAAAAGCCCGCGAGAAGAACTGATTCATTCTGCTCAGTTTTTGGAACAGGCGGGTGCAAAAATTCTGGCGATGCCCTGTAATACCGCGCATTATTGGTATCAAGATATTCAGAGGGCAGTTAATGTTAAGCTAATCCATATGATTGAGAACACAGCCGATTTTGTGGCTGCCAAAGAGAACCGCGGCAAAATTGTACTGTTTGCAACGGCCGCTACGGTGCAAACCCAGCTATATCAAAAAGCCTTTCTCGCAAGAAATATATCTCTGCTCATCCCGAATTTACAAGAACAAAAGGTTATATCCCTTGCAATAGAAGCCGCAAAAGCGGGAAAAATACAAGATAACCCTTACCTAAACCAACTTGACGAAATAATATTTGAATACCGAGCAGCAGGTGTCAACACAGTTATTGGCGGCTGTACGGAAATTCCACTCTTATTTAAATACTTAAAAAGGGATTGCTGCCGGATTGATCCAACACAGCTGTTGGCGCAGGAAGTTGTGAGGCAAGCGTTACAGTGAATTTTTTATAGGAGTACTAATTTTAGAAACACTGGCAAAGGAAAAATGAGTGTGAGTGACAAAGAGAACCTTGATAAAGCCAGGAGCATTGCTGAAATGCAATGCTCCTGGTTTTACCGGGGATTTTTTGTGGTTATATCCTAACTTTTTACTTGGTTTAAGTAATCAAATTGTTTGTGAATGTCTGCAGCAAACGATTCAAAAATGGCTAAGGCTTCTTTAGTGCTGGATTTAGCAAATTTATGGGTCAGCTTATAACATATCCGGTCAGGCGGAGGATCAGTCAGTTTTTGAATCGTGTATTTGTTGGTTGCTGCGGCCCATTGGGCAATCGATAGCGGTACAATTGCCCACTGTTGGGGTGTCCGCAGTAAAGGCAAGACCATGGGGCCGTTGCTCACTTCAATATGTGGTGGTTTTAGCGGGTCCCACCATTTGTTATGCCAGATCTGGTAAGTTGGAAACCAATTGTGATATAGTTCGTCACTTGCGTGTAATTGGTGCGGATGAATGCTTTTGGTCGCCTGATGCTCCGGCAGGGCTAACCGGAGGACCACCATAGGTTCGGCAAAGAATGGTACTAACTCCACGTTTTTTATCAGCCTTTCCTGCAGGACAAAAGCAATATCAATCGTACGCTGTTCCATTAAATCGTAGAGTTCGGGTGAATTTTTGGTATATATATGTAAACGCATGGAAGGATATTCGCTGATAATCTTGTGATAAATATTTGGTAGTAAATACGTACTTACACTATCCACCGATCCAATGGCCAGTGACAAACTGGTACGCGATTGTAATGATTGGGTTTCTAACAGCAAATGCATCCATTTTTCAGCTATTTGAATGAAATCTTCACCAGCAGGTGTCAGGGTAATAGTTTTTAATCCTTTTCGCCGTTCCACAAGCATCAGGCCAAGTTCGCGTTCCAGATTTTTTAAGCGGTGGCTTACGGTAGATTGGGATACATGCAGAACTTCGGCAGCTTTGGTTAAACTTTGATTGGCAACAATGGCTAGAAATGCTTGAATGTCATCAATATTCATAATGGCATATCCTTTGTTTAAATATTAACGTTTTGCATGTTATTAATGAATTTTATTCGTTTTACATAAGTATAAGCACTAGTTATAATGAACTCAAGAGCTATACTCAGTTTTTTTGAAATATTACCGGCACTTATGGATGGGAAAACTGGAGGTCAAAGGTATGGATAGTATTAATTTGGACATGCTTGGGTTTTTAGTGGTAGCAGGCTTTATCGGTGCATTTATCGATTCGGTGGTTGGCGGTGGCGGTTTAATTTCTATGCCAGCGTTAATGATGACTGGCTTACCGCCCAGTGTTGTACTAGGGACCAATAAACTTGCTGCAATATGCTGTTCGGTTACGAGCAGTATATCATTTTTACGTTCAGGCAAGATGGATATTGGCCTAATTAAATATTTGTTTCCATTGTCTTTAATTGGTTCGATCTTAGGAGCATATACGGTAAGGCTCATTCCACCTGAGTTTTTAAAACCGCTCGTTGTGGTCATGCTGATTATGGTGGCTATTTATACGGTATTTAAAAAGGATTGGGGTGATACCTCTACCTATAAAGGTCTTAGCAAACGGTCAGGTATTTTAGGTGGCTGCGCTGCTTTGGTACTTGGCTTCTATGACGGTTTTTTCGGTCCGGGGACAGGCTCATTTTTAATTTTTATCTTTCTGATGCTGGGTTTTGACTTTGTGGTGGCAGCCGGAAATGCTAAGGCACTCAATATGGCGAGCAATCTGGGAGCGCTCGTAACCTTTTTGGCATTTGGTTCAATCAATTATGTGTACGGTTTTACCATGGGGGTTGCAATGATTATTGGAGCAATTGCCGGATCAAGATTTGCGATTGCCAAAGGTGCTGCATATGTTAAGCCGTTGTTTATATCTGTGACAACATTGCTGATCGGCAAACAGTTATGGGATCTTTTGCATTAAGGATAAGTATTAGCATAAGGAACAGGTTTGTGTTTGGACAAAACACAATGCCTGTTTTTTTTGTTTTTATGAATGTTTTTGTGTATACATAGGTGTAAATTTTTTAGTGTGTAAGGTAAAGGTAAAAGAGGCCAAAAATGGGAGTACCGTAATGATATTATGTAAAAAATGCAAAAGATACTAAGAGAATAGAAGTAGGTGACTGTGTCGAAAAAGTTTGCCCTTACATTACAAAAATAGATAAAATCTTGCAATGATAGACAAAATGTGTTTATTTAAAGTGATTATGTCTATTTAACACAGAAAAAAGTGTGTGATAAGTACATTTACTAAGCAGGAGATTCCAAACAAGGCGCGAATACAAAAAAAGTAAATTGGTAAAGGGGAAACCTTTTGCCTTAATAAGCTTAGGAGGGAGAATTATGAAGAAGGTATTGTCAATTTTAGCCGCGTCCATGCTGCTTATTGGCATGCTGACCGGCTGTGGCGGTGGAAAGTCCACTGAGCAAACAACGGCAAAGAAAGAATTTGTCAACATTGCTACTGGTGGCACTGCGGGAACATATTATCCGTTGGGTGGAGCAATCGCCGAGATTCTTAATAAAAATGTTGCTAACGTAAATGCCAGTGCCCAAAGTACCGGTGCTTCGGTAGCTAATATCAATCTGCTGCAAGACGGCAAAGTGGAAATGGCATTAGTGCAAAATGATATTGCCTATTATGCGGTAAATGGTACCGAAATGTTCAAAGATAAGAAAGTTTCGAGCCTGAAAGCTATTGCAACCTTGTATCCGGAAACTGTTCAAATTGTAACTGTTGAAAAAACAGGAATTAAAAGCATTGCGGATTTGAAAGGCAAACGTGTTGCTGTTGGTGCGGCTGGCAGCGGTACTGAAGCCAATGCCCGCCAAATTCTTGAAGCTTATGGAATTACTTACAATGATATTAAAGTTCAGTATTTGTCCTTTGGCGAAGCAGCTAACGGGTTAAAAGACGGCAATGTGGATGTTGCCTTCGTAACTGCTGGTTTCCCGACTGCAGCTATTCAGGACATTGCGGCCCAACATAAGGTTGTACTTATCCCTGTAGAAGCTGATAAAGCTGATGCCCTCATCAAGAAATATCCATTCTATGCAAAAGTTACTATTCCGGCTAGCGCATATCCCAATCAGGCCGCTGATATTCCGGCTGTAGCGGTTAAAGCGATGCTTGTAGTCACCGATAAACAATATAACTAAAGCGATCTATGATAATCTGGATCGTTTGAAAGCCGCTCATTCTGTCGGTAACATGATTACTAAAGAAAGTGCCCAAGAGGGTATGTCTATCGAATTGCATCCTGGTGCTGCTAAGTTTTTTAAATAGTCTCTAGGAGGGAATGCCGGACAACAGGTAACCCGTTGTCCGGTTTTTTATGAAAATAGTACGGTTTTATCCGATTAT
>NZ_JBYKYF010000235.1:1420-4906 GCF_057736855.1 Sporomusa sp. | reverse complement strand
TGACGAGACATTGCCGCCGGTGGAGGCACTAGCTCGCCATGTACTGGAGAACCAGGAAGCTGGAGCTTCCATTTATGTACAAAAAGTTATTGAACAGGAACTGAAAAAAGTGAAAGCCAGAGGTCTGGTTCTTTACGGCTATCTTGGCTGCTCTTATGGCAGTGTTGCCAGGGAAATGTGGCGGGACTATTTTCATAAAAGGGGCTTCCCGAGTATCAATATTGAAGGCACTTTCCAGGTAGGGCCACCTACAGGGCAAATTCTGACAAGAATCAGAGCCTTCGTTGAAATGCTGGCCTAGAGTGGAGAAAATCCCGAGCATTAACCTGGAAGGCTCCTTTCAGACCGGGGCACCCAGCGGCCAGGTATTGACCAGGGTAAAAGCCTTTGTGGAAATGCTTGCTTAGCAACAAGAGCAGGGTAGCTGGAGGGAATAGTAATAAAATCCTGTCATATTTTGCATAAGTATGGCAGGATTTCTCTGTTGTATAAAGTAATTTGATAGCTGGTAAATTCCGGCAAAAACTATGAGATTATTTGATGAAATCCCAAAAGAGTACTTTACAACAAGAATCGGATACCTTATAATACCATCATAACCTGTAAATGTAAGCTGACCGATTATTTGGTGGCGGCTGACTAGTTAATACACTAGAGGCCGGGAAAATGCTTTAAAGCATTATCCCGGCCTTTTCGCATTCTCCCCAATACACATTTTTGTTTTCAGAAAGAGGGTCAATAGATGAAAAAAATAAGTATATGGCTTCCGATTTTATCGACTCTGTTAGCAATTATTGTTGAAAGTTTCATGGCAAACGGTGGCAGGCACACGCCAGTACAACATCCCTATTTTAGCTACTTGCTGCTATGTTTTCTCATCGGTTTCGCAAGTATTACGGTGGCCGCTTATTTTAGTGCCAAAGCCAAAGCATGGATGGAAGAACAGGCTTTGTTTTTTGCGGCAACAATTTTATTTTTAAATATACTTAACATTGTAACCAAAAAGCTGGGATTATTGCCGGTGATCTACTTTCCGTCCCTGGATAAAATCCTGGGCGTAATTGTCGAAGACAGAGAATTTCTCGCCCTTTGTCTGGCCTCTTCTGGCAAATTGCTATTTACCGGATATTTTTTTGGAGCCATTGCCGGCTTTGCTACCGGCATTGCCGTAGGGTTCAGCAAGGGAGCCGCATATTGGATAAACCCGTTGATTCGGGTTTTGGGCCCGATTCCATCCACCGCCTGGATTCCACTGGTGCTTATTAGCTTTCCCACCACATTTTCCGCCAGTGCCTTTTTGATTGCGCTGGCCGTTTGGTTTCCCACAACCGTAATGACCAGCAGTGGGATTTTAAATGTACAAAATGCGTATTTCGAAGTATCCAGCACTCTAGGAGCCGGAAAATACTATCAAATATTTAAGGTAGGTGTTCCTGCATCCATGCCCCATATGTTTATTGGGCTATTTAACGGAACTTGCGCCTCGTTTATCACGTTGATGACGGCAGAAATGCTGGGGGTCAAAAATGGTATCGGCTGGTACATTAACTGGCAGAAGGAGATGATGGCTTATGCGAATGTCTATGCAGGACTTATCTTGATTGCTGTTACCTTTTCTGTTCTCATTACATTATTGTTTAAAGTACGTGATTATGTACTTGTATGGCAGAAAGGAGTCATTAAATGGTAGGGGAAATTAAGATCGAAGGAGTTGTCAAACGCTTTCCTCAGCAGGATGCCGAGGATGTTGTTGCCCTCAGCGGTATTGATTTAACTATTGCAGCCGGAGAATTTGTATCCCTCATTGGACCTTCCGGCTGCGGCAAATCTACATTGCTGAGGCTGATTGCCGGCCTAAACTGCGCCGATGAAGGTAAGCTGTTTATTGACAATCAGGAAATCAGCCAGCCATCATATGAACGCGGACTGGTATTTCAAAACCCCATGCTGTTTCCCTGGCTGAATGTCTATGATAATGTGGCTTTTGGTTTGAAAGCCCGCGGCGTGTATAAAGAACGCAAACAGGAAGTTCATAAATTTATCGATTTGGTGGGATTGTCAACTTTCCACAAATCATATCCGCATCAGCTTTCCGGTGGTATGGCGCAGCGGGCAGCGCTGGCAAGAGCTTTAGTGAATTATCCCAAGGTGCTGCTGCTGGATGAACCGCTTGGTGCGCTTGATGCATTTACGCGTATGAACATGCAGGATGAGTTGCTCCGCATTTGGCAGGAGCGAAAGACCACTATGATTATGGTGACCCATGACGTAGACGAAGCCATATACCTATCAGACCGCATCATTGTTATGACTCCAAGACCGGCCAAGATAGAAAGCTGCATCACCGTAAAGCTATCAAGACCCAGAGCCCGCAGTAATCCGGAATTCTTACATTTGCGCTCAAAAATCTTGGGGATATTGAATTACGCCGGCAATGAAAAAGAACCCAATTATTATTTATAAGAGGTGAAAGTATGAATAGGAAAAAACAAACAGTGATAATTGCCTTGACGGTAATTTTGACGCTAGTATTAACGGCTTGCGGACAAAAACCGGTGACCAAGGCGGACGATTTTGTGCTGAAAATCGGTTATACCGGCAGCTTGTGTGAAGCGCCGGTACATGTAGCTGTGGAAAAGGGCTTTTTTGCTGAGGAAGGCTTGAAGGTAGATTTAATTAAGCTGGCGCCGGGGACAACTTTTGAAGCCATTACCGCCGGCAAGATCGATGCAGCCTTTGGTCTCTTGGCAAGCCTGATGCAGCCGCTTTCCAACGGGCTGCCTATTAAAATCACCACAGGCTTGCACACCGGCTGCGACAAGGTGCTGGTGGCTAACGATTCCGGAATCAAGACATTGGCAGATTTGAAGGGCAAAAGGATAGGGGTTCCCAGTATGACCAGCAGCCCAATTATTTTTGCCAAACGGGCGCTGGCCGATGCCGGTGTGGGAGTAAGTGAGAAAAATATGGAAGTAGAGTTTGCTGTCTTTAATGCCAGCGATCTTCCTATTGCTTTGAAAAACGGCTCAGTGGATGCGCTAGCGATGAATGACCCGACGGCAGCCGTAGCCCAAAAGGAATATGGACTGGTTACGCTGGTAGATTCGGCATTAACTGAACCCTACAAAGATCAGTATTGCTGCGCAGCGTATGTCCGGGATAATATAGCCAGCGATTATCCGGAAATTGCGGCAAAATATACCCGCGCGATGCAGAAGGCCAGTGCTTGGGTACAAAAGAATCAGGATGAAACGGCAAAAATACAGGTTGAAAAAAAATGGGTTGCCGGTGACGCTGCCTTCAATGCCAATGTGCTGAAAACCTATAATTATATCCCCTCGGTTAAAGGGGCTTATGATGCCTTTGGTATAACGGCAAAACAGTTGCAGCAGGTAGGTATGCTGCATAACAGTGTGGATGTGGAAGCGTTGCATAAAAATAGCTTTGTCTTTTTCAAAGATGTGCAGGACACTGTTCAATAGAATA
>NZ_JBYKYF010000235.1:0-1410 GCF_057736855.1 Sporomusa sp. | reverse complement strand
TGAAGCTGAAGTAGAACATTACCTCAGCCTTCAGTATTTTTCTTTGCTAGAGCGAGCAGTCCGGTTTCTATGGATCAGAGGATAGCGTTACGCTTTATGGGTAAATGAGGATACCTGTAAACAATGTCTAGGGGGGTTAGGATATGGGGACTTTTATTGAACGGGCAAAATCGACATGTGCTCTGGGTGGTGCCATTGTTACCATAGCTGCACTACCACGAGCTATTCCCATTGTTCATGCGTCAGGCGGGTGCGCCACTATGCTGTCAGGCACCTACAACCAGGCAAGCGGCTACAAAGGTTCAGGCTATTGCAGCGGCCATATGACGCCCACCTCCAATGTTGTCGAAAAAGACATTGTGTTTGGTGGCGAGGAGCGGCTGGAGGAGCAAATTACTCACACCATCAAAATCATGGATGGGGATCTGTACTTTGTTGTGACCGGCTGCCAGGTAGAAATTATTGGCGATGATGCTGTCGGCGTGACCCGGCGTTTTCAGAACGGCAAACTGCCTGTGCTGGCAGCTAATACTCCAGGCTTCTTGGGTAATGGCTTTAAAGGTTATGAACTGGTGCTGAGTACTTTGGCTGCTAAATTTATTGAGCCCAAGGCTGTCAAGGCGGAAAGGACTGTCAATATTTTAGGCATAATGCCAGGGCAGGATGTTTTTTACCGGGGAAATATCAGGGAAATCAAAAGATTGCTAAATAAGTTAGGCGTAAAAGCCAATACCTTTTTTGGCGATGGGGAAACCATCGAAACCATCAAAAATTACGGAGACGCAGCCCTGACAATTGTTTTTTCCGACAAATACGGTATCGATACTGCCAAGGTTTTTGAAGAACAGCATAACATACCGTATATTACGGTAGATCTTCCCATCGGTGCGACAAGAACGGATGCCTTTTTACGCACAATTGGTGAGCGTCTGGCTATTGAGGATGCGGCCGTTGAAGCGCTTATTGCCGAAGAAAAACGCTATTACTACAGTTATGTCGAAAGGTTTTTGGATATTTACGGCGATATCGACTTGCAACGGTATGTAATTGTTTCGGCCGATATTAATTATGCCTTTCCGCTAATTAGTTTTTTGGTTGATGATTGGGGTTGGATTCCCCATCTTGTTGTTGTCAATGAAGATTTGGATGAGTTCAGCAAAAAGCAATATGAGCAGAAATTTAATCAATTGACTTCGGAGGCCAAACCCAAAATCGTCTTTGAACAGCATGCTGGACAACTGCTTAACCATATCCGGCAAAGCTGGCCTCAGAGCAGTAATACTAAGTATTATAATGCACTTAGCCCGTCTTTCCTGCTTGGCAGCAGTCTGGAGGGATCTACGGCGCAGAAAATCGGGGCGGCATTCCTGCCAGTTTGTTTTCCCGTAACCAATCGAGCTGTTTTAGATA
>NZ_JBYKYF010000234.1:2950-4981 GCF_057736855.1 Sporomusa sp. | reverse complement strand
GGTTGCCCCCACTAGCTCCTGAGGCTAGCGCGTCTGCCGTTCCGCCACGACCGCAACTAAAAGTTTTGCTCAATGCGACATAATGTATAATATCACAACAACAAAACTTTCGTCAAGCTTTTTCTTAAGATTATTTTTCAATAATAAAACCCCATTGCCATGCATTCCACATATTTCCTGAAGGAGTCGGGTTAGGCTGATAGTTTGCTACCAACGTTTTTACAGCATCAATATTCCCCCGAAAATACAGCGGTACAACTGGATACTCTTGGCGCATAAGATCCTGGATACGGAAATAAATATCCTTTCTAGTCGAAACATCAACCGTCCTGGCTCCAAGTTCAAGCAGTTTATCCACCTCAGGATTTCGCCAGCCGGGATAATTTTGTCCTGTATAAGCGTTAGCAGCACTTGGAATCTTACCAGAATGCCAAAGATTAGTATTATCCGGATCAACACCAGCCACCCAGGCATAGATAGCCGTATCAAAACGTCTATATTTCAAAACATCGCTAAAAAATACAGCCCCTTCAACAGGACGTACTTCAACTAAAATACCAAGCTCTTTAAGTTGTTCGGCTATTTTTTGGGCAGTCTGTTCCCGTTGTTTATTGCCGATCGGAGTAGTCAATGAAAAAGCAAGCTTCTTATTTTCTTTGGTCATAATCCCATCTGAGCTAAGAGTCCAACCTGCCTGAGCCAATAAATCACGAGCAGCGTTAATATCCCTGCCCATTGGTTGCTGCATGGGATTGTACGCCCACGATAATGGTGACTGGTCACCATAGGCAGGAATACCAACCCCTTTGATCACATTAGCAATAATGTCTTGCTGATCAATGGCAAGAGCTATGGCTTTTCGAACCCTTACATCTTGGAACAAACTATGATCTAAATTAAAATCCATATGTTCCCAGACCATAGTAGGTGCAATTACGGTTCGGATTCCTTCTATGGCTTTTACTTGCTCCAAATAAGAAAAACCAATATTGCTCACAATATCTAATTCGCCTGCTTTAAGCTGAGTAAGCAATAGGTTAGTGTCAGGGACAATTTTATAAACAATACTGTCTAAAGTGGGTTTACCGCGATAATAATTAGGGTTGGCTTCCAAAATAATAGCCTCTGCAATTTGCCAGTCCTTAAATTTAAACGGTCCGGTGCCAATAGGAGCTCGATTAAAGGCTGCTTTATTAATATCACCGGCTTTTTCGAGTATATGTTTCGGCAATATGGTAGTAAATAACGTCAGATACGGGGCATAAAACTCTTTAAATTTGATAACCACAGTATACTTGTCCGGAGTCTCAATGGCACTGATTTTATCATAACCATCCCGCCATACGACATTAACCTTGGGGTTCATAATAAGCTGCCAAGTAAACTTAACATCTTCAGCAGTAAATTCCACACCATCATGCCACATGACTCCCTGGCGTAAGCGATAGGTTACCTTAAGCCCATCAGGAGTAACCCCGCCGTTAGCTGTTGTTGGCACATCAACAGCTAAGTCTGGAATCCACTCGCCTTTATCTCCTGTAATAATCAAACCACTGAAAACTAATCTCCCCACTTCAGCGGTAGATAAAAGATCAGAAAGTAGCGGATTTAATGTGTTTGGCTCCTGCAAACTGCCATACTTTAGTTGACCGCCTTGTTGAATCATTATCTTTTTGTTTTCAACCAATGGGGTCTTTTCGCCTGAACCGCATCCAGCAACAACGATTGTCAGGAATGTCATAAATAGAATTATTAACTTACGCATGTGTAATACATTTCTCCTCATTACCTGCCACTACATCTATGTTTTGTTTCATAACGGTGAATCTCCAACACTCTCAATGATCTAGAATCAGATAGGACCAAGTTAACTTACGTTGATTGGCGTATTTATTACCGCTGTAATCTGCTTTATCTGCCATACAATTCCTGATACCGTTTTTTGTTATACATTACTTTTTCGACATATTCTCTGGTTTCCTTGAAAGGAATTTGCTTTATGTCTGAAAAATCTCGCGACCAACCATACCG
>NZ_JBYKYF010000234.1:0-2940 GCF_057736855.1 Sporomusa sp. | reverse complement strand
GTGAAGCTAGATACCAAGTACCGAACCGGATATTAATATCTGGATCAGTAAGGTCAGCGATCATAAAATTTTCATAGTTAAGCTGTTCGGCAATCCACCGCCCAGTCTCAGGCATAATCTGCATCAGTCCTAAAGCTCCTTTAGGCGAGCAGGCATCACTAATAAACTTACTTTCTGTTTTGATAACACCAGCCACTAAGAACGGGTCAATGTTCCGTTCTAATGCATAGGTATATATGGCTTCCTGGTATAAAAACGGATAGACAAACTTTTTTTGAAACCAGTCGGAACTCCACACCGTATACACTCCGGCAATTGCTACCAAAAGGCCGATAAGCAGGACTTTAAACCAAGTCCGAATACACAAAAATATCACTCCGCACTAAAAATCACTGTAATAAAATATGTATAGCGAATAGGAAAAATACCGTCAATTTTGCTCAAGGTTTATTTCATGCCAAGCTGCAAACACTTGTGCCTTAGTATTGTCAAGAGTGCCATTATTATCAATAATAACGTCCGCATATTTTAACTTATCACGCAACGGCATTTGTGCATGTATCCTTGCTATAGCATCTTCATAACTAATATTATCACGCAATTGTAGCCGAGTAAGCTGTGTTTGTTCATCAACAAACACCAGCCACACAGCGTCCACCTTTTTGTGCCAAGCCACTTCAATTAATAGCGGAGCATCCAATACAGCCACAGAGTAATTGTCCTGCTTGGCAGTAGCAATCGCTGCCATAGCTTCGGCCTCAATACGTGGATGGGTAATTTTTTCTAAATCAAGCCTAGCCTGACTGTCGGCAAATACAATTTGCCCTAAACGTTTGCGGTTAATCTCGCCGTTAGGCTCAAGAATACTGTCACCAAACCGATTAACAATTTCCAGCCAAGCTGGCTTTCCGGGAAGTGTAACAGCGCGCGAAAGTTTATCTGCATCAATAATAGCTGCCCCAAGCATGCTCAGTATTTTGCTTACTGTGCTTTTACCGCTAGCAATTCCGCCGGTTAATCCTATCACATACATCTGGCTTCCTCCAGTTACTTCTGGCAATTAGGACAATAATGAGTGCCACGTCCCCCAACTTCTTTGCGAACGATAATCGTCCCGCAACGCTGGCAGGGTTGATTGGCACGTCCATACACATGGAGGTGATACTGGTGACTGCCGCTCTGTCCAACACCATCACGATAATCACGAAAGGTAGTGCCGCCATGGGCAATTCCGTCAGCAATAACTTGATTTATCGCTTGATAAAGATATTTGGCCTCCGTTTCGTTAATGCTGTTAGCTGCTCGCTCAGGGTTGATACCGGCAATGGCCAACGCTTCATCAACATAGATATTGCCCAGTCCGCCTATTAATTTTTGATTTAATAATACTGGTTTTATTTTGGCTTGTCGCTTTTTCAGCATACCTGCAAAATACTCTAAAGTAAACTCATCAGACAGAGGTTCAGGTCCCATTGTAGCCAGACCAGCAATACGCCATAATTCGTCTGTTGGCATCAAATACAAAGTTCCCAACGTACGAGTATCAGCGTACAACAATGCGTCACCATTATCAAGACGAAATATGACATGCGTAAAGCTATCATATTCTGTCCCCTCAGTTACATAATACAAACGACCAGTCATTCGCAAATGAACAACAAGTACTAAGTTGTTGTCAAGATAAAACAGCAGATACTTACCTCGCCGTTTCAACTTTTCGATTGTCCGATCTGTGAGCACTGCCTGAAATTCAGGTGCTGTCGGCCATTTAATCAGGCGCGATAGTTTAATATCAACACGGGTAATTTTTCGCCCTTCAATCTTATCAACAAGCGTCCGGCGAATAGTTTCCACTTCTGGCATTTCTGGCATGGTACGCACTCCTTTATTTGGCCTGAGCCCAATTGCTGCCGGCTTTTACATCGGCTATCAGTGGCACATCAAGCTTTACCGCTTCTTCCATTGTTTGTTTGACAAGGGCTGCCACCTCTTCCAATTCGGCTGCTGGTACTTCAAAGACTAATTCATCATGTACCTGCAATAATATTCTGCTTTTAAGTTTTTTAGCCTTAAGCAAGGCATACACCTTATTCATCGCGATCTTGATAATATCGGCAGCAGCTCCCTGAATCGGAGTATTCATGGCTGTCCGCTCAGCAAATGATCGTTGATTAAAGTTGCTGCTATTAATATCCGGCAAATGACGGCGACGCCCAAACAAGGTCGTTACATATCCATCACGTCGGGCATTGGCAACAACTTCATCTATATATCGTTTCACGCCTTGGTATTTAGCAAAATAACTTTCAATATAATATCCGGCTTCTTTACGACTAACGCCAATATCTCGTGCCAACCCATAGTCACTAATACCATATACAATGCCAAAATTAACAGCCTTGGCTCTGGCTCGCATCTCTGGCGTGACTTGATCCATAGCTACACCAAAAACTTCAGCAGCTGTCCGGGTGTGTATATCCTGATTATGACGGAAAGCCTCCAGCAAACTGGCATCACCAGCCATATGAGCCAATACTCTTAATTCAATTTGCGAATAGTCAGCAGACATAATATACTGATATCCTTCACCAGGAATAAACAGCTCCCTGATCTTTCGTCCGATGTCTGTACGGATAGGAATATTCTGCAGGTTAGGCTCTGAACTGCTTAGCCTGCCGGTTGCCGTTACCATTTGATTAAAAGTAGTATGAATTCTATTCGTCTCAGGGTGAATTAACGCCTCCATACCGTCAAGATATGTGGATTTAAGCTTGCTCAGCATCCGGTACTCCAACAGCTTATCAATAAGCGGGTGCTGTCCTGCTAATTTCTCCAATACCTCAGCGTCAGTAGAATAACCTGTTTTTGTCTTTTTAATAATTGGGAGCTTGAGTTTTTCAAATAAGATAACCCCCAATTGTTTGGTAGAATTAACATTAA
>NZ_JBYKYF010000233.1:0-4991 GCF_057736855.1 Sporomusa sp. | reverse complement strand
TCAGTGACTCTCAGACCGCTGACAAACTGAGTTTCTTTGCCAAGCTTTTTAAGCATCCCGGTAATTTCCGGGCCGCCGCCATGAACAACGACAGGACGAATGCCGGCATATTTTAGAAAAATAATATCCTGCATAACACTCTTTTTGAGTTCATCATTAAGCATGGCATTTCCGCCATATTTAATGACGACCGTGTTACCTGAAAACCGCTGTAAATATGGTAAGGCTTCAATTAGCACAGCCGCTTTTTCTACTGAATTAATCATATAATCATCCCTTCCCATTTCGAAGTAATATCCTATTGATCATGTGGTATATTCCCCGTTAATCTTGACATATTCATAGGAAAAATCGCAAGTCCACACCGTGGCAGAGGATTCACCCATCCCTAAGTCAACGGTGATAGCAATATCTTTTGCGGCCATGACCTCTTTGAGCTTAGCAGTATCAAAACCAACCGCTCCCTGGCCATTTACTACAATGGTTAAATCGCCAATAGTCAATGAGGTTCTATCAAGCTGGGTGGTTGCGCCGGAGTAGCCGACAGCACAAAGGATTCTGCCCCAATTAGGGTCTTGGCCAAAGAAAGCAGTTTTTACCAATGGTGATTTAGCAATCGCCATGGCTGCCCGTTTTGCGTCAGCAAAAGATACTGCACCAGTGACATTAATTTCAAGAAATTTCGTGGCGCCTTCGCCATCACGTACAACAAGCTGTGCCAGTTCGGTGCAAACTGTTTGTAACGCGGTGTAAAATTCCTGATAGCCTTGACTATCAGTTGAAGTAATTTTTTCATTGCCAGCCAGGCCGTTGGCTAGGACAGCCACCGTATCGTTGGTACTGGTGTCACCATCTACCGATATCATGTTAAAGGACAGCTCAATCGCTTGGCTGAGTGCCTGTTTTAGCACTTGTGGTTCAATGGCGGCATCGGTAGTAATAAAGCATAACATGGTCGCCATATTGGGATGAATCATCCCGGCTCCTTTAGCAATTCCGGCAATTCTGCAGGTTTTGCCGCCAATACTGAATTCATAAGCACAAGCTTTAGGGAATGTATCAGTGGTCATAATCGCAGCCAAGGCTTGTTCATGCCCCTGCTCTGACAAGTTGGCTGCTGCCTGGCTGATCCCTGCCTTGATTTTATCCATTGGCAGATTAACCCCGATTACACCGGTAGAGGATACTAACACTTCGCAAGTATCCAGGTTTAACGCTTTGGCGGTTTCGTACACCATAGTTCGGGCATCAGCCATCCCCTGGTCACCGGTGCAGGCATTCGCACAACCAGAGTTAACAACAATGGCCCGTATCTTTCCGCGTTCACTAGCTTGACGTGAAACAATAACTGGCGCGGCTGCCATCTTGTTGGTAGTAAACATGGCGGCTCCTGCTGCCGGAACCGTACTATATATAATCGCTACATCTTCTTTCCCATTCTTTTTGATGCCGGCGTGAACGCCAGCCGCTTTGAAACCTTGTGGGGCGGTAATGCCGCCAGTGATTTTTGTTAGCATGCTATTCCTCCATATACTCAAGTTGGTTTGCCCGTGCATAATTGTACAGTATTGCTCAGATGAATATTGGCAAGCAGTCTACGGATATAGGGGAGCATTGTCCAGCCCTGTCCGTTCATCGATATCAAACATAACGTTCATATTCTGTATGGCCTGACCGGCTGCGCCTTTTACCAAATTGTCAATGGCAGCAATTACAATCACTCTGCCGGTCCGTTTGTCAATATGCCAGCCCAAGTCACAGAAATTCGTGCCGCGAGTATTCTTAGTAACCGGGTAGCCGCCTTGTCCCAGCAAACGCACAAAATATTCATGTCCATACAAAGCGTTATAGGCTTCATCCACCTGCTCAGGAGTTACGCCGTCTTTTAGCTTGGCATAACAAGTACTAAGTATACCTCGGGCTACAGGAATAAGATGGGGAGTAAAGTTTATCACCAGCTCCTGACCAGCCAATTCCCCCAGTACGGCTTCAATTTCCGGCGTGTGGCGATGTCCTGCAACATTATAGGCTTTGACGCTTTCAAACAGCTCGGTAAAGTGCGACCCCAAGCTCAAACCCCGCCCAGCACCAGATACACCGGATTTGGCATCAATAATAATGGAATTCAAGTCAATGATCCCGGCTTTGACCAATGGCGCCAAGGCCAAAATGCTAGCCGTAGTATAACAACCAGGGTTACCAATAATGGATGCCTGTCTTATTTGGTTGCGGTTTAGTTCTGTCAAACCGTATACCGCCTGTGCTTCCTTATGAGTATGCGGTACTTTGTACCACTGTTCATATATGGCATGATTCTTGAAGCGGTAATCAGCCCCAAGGTCAATAATTTTTATATTCGAATTGATGGCGGTAGCTTTGCGCCCCACTTCCATAGCGTGACCATGTGGTAAACCGATAAAAATCACTTGGCTTTCGGCCGCAATAGTAGCTAAATCTGCCAAGCGAGTCAGCCTTTGCTCATAAAAACGTGTGAGGTGAGGATATATCTCGTTAATGGCTATATCTGATTGGCTTTCTGAGGTAATATATAAAACTTCGGCAACCGGATGGCTTGCCAGCAGACGGAGCAATTCTGCCCCTGTATAGCCAGTAGCCCCGATTATGCTTATTTTCATGAAACCTCACTCCTTTATAAATAATTATACATCATAATTGAATAATAATGCAATAGATTTTCCTATGTATGTATACATTATTATTCCGGATATTCCTGTTAGTTAAGTATGTAAACCTTCAATGATTGCTCTTGCATTTGATGGTGGAAAAGTCATAAGAAAAAAAGAGGCGGCAAAACTTAACACCAGCCTCTGTCGTAAAACCTAATGTCTCCGATAATCGCGATCCTACTCCGGCATTGGGGGCATTGCTTTTCGGTACCATCGTCCTGACTTGTCAAATAACTATAGCCACCAAGACGGTCAATAACTTTAAAACCACATTCGGGACAATAGGTATTTGTGCCGTCACCGCCAGTATTGCCGATATATACATAGTTTAGGTATTTACGGGCTGTTCGATAGGCCATTTCTAGCGTACTTAGCGGCGTCGGCGGTACATTCATTCGGTAATTAGGAAAATACCGGGAAAAATGCAGCGGTATATCGGGATTTATGCCTGCTAGCCACTCAGCCAGAGCGGTTATCTCGTCTTCGTTGTCATTAAAGCCAGGTATCAGCAAAGTAGTAATTTCAATATGACATTGCCCGGCTGCTTGTTCAACCGTACGTTTGACTTGCTCTAGCTGTCCAGAACATATCTGTTGATAAAATTCATTAGTAAAGGCCTTTACATCAATATTCATGGCAGCAATAAACGGCAGCAATTCGGCTAACGGCTGCTCCTGAATGAAACCATTCGTTATTAGGACATTGTGAAGTCCTGCCGCCTTTACTAACCGAGCAGTATCTAACACATATTCATACCATACGCTAGGTTCCGAATAAGTATAGTCAATTCCAATATTGCCCTGACTGACAAATTCTTTAGCTAAAACAAGTGCCGCTTCAGGCTCAAGCACTGCTGCCGGCGGCTGAGCTTGGGCAATCTGCCAGTTTTGGCAAAATTGGCAGGCAAAGTTACAGCCCCAAGTGCCAAATGATAAAATCTTGCTGCCAGGATAAAAATGGTATAGTGGTTTTTTTTCAGTTCTGTCAAGCCCCTGGGATGTGACCTGCGCATAGTTTAAGCTATAGAGTGTACCGCCAATATTTCGCCGCACCCGGCAAAACCCTGTCCGCCCTTCAGCAATGCTACAGTTCTTCGGACACAGATGACAGCCGACAAATTGACCATGCTGTTGGTAATGAAGCGCTTCATACACGTTGTTCACCTGCAATAAGCTATGTATATCGGGTTACGGTAAAACGGTATAGTTCAATGGTTTCTTCCGGTCTGATACCCGCTTTTTGCCTAGCTATGCTTACCTGCTCAGTGACAGTATCTACTCCTTCAAGATCTGGCAGCAGTAAGCCGGAACGATGTCCTTTCCGGACAATTACCCCATAGATTTTGGGATCAAGTTCATCAAGGCTTTCTACTGGCTCAGGTAATCCCAGAATATCTACCGAGACTTCGAGTGCAGGCAATTCCGCCTCCTTAATTGGCTCAAACCGTGGATCCTCTGTGCCAGCACTTACGGCATTACGGATAATCTCCTCGGCAATCGTCGGCTGGGTAGGTAAATAGGTGCCGATACAACCACGCAATTGACCTGCTTTTTTAAAAGAAACAAAAACTCCTGCCCTGCCAGACAATTCTACAGGGAGTTCGGCCGGTTTGTCCATCAGTCTACCGTGTTTTAGATAAAAGGCAAGACTTTCCCGGGCTAATAGTACCGGTGCGCTATGTGCCTGCATAGTAGCCCTCCTATTTTTTCCCTTTTATTTTATACGCCACAACGGCATATCCCACACCAAATGGACCCTCGTAAGAAGATATAACCTTTTCAACTTCCAGTCCACCCATAACTCCCATAAGGAAAAAAGCGGGTCGGAGTCCGCACTCTCCGGCTTCCTCGATCAGATTTGGATCTATATTAAGCAAGGCTTTCACATCTGCTTTTTCTAGAGCCGCTACTATCTGACGGTCAAACTCAGCTCCCTTAGGACTATAGCCTGCTGGCGCGTCAGGTGTAAGACGATGGGACAAATCACCTGAGGCAATAACCGCCACTCGCTTATCCATATGGCCAATAGCTGCCTGAACAGCCTTGCCAAAGGTATACATTTCCTCATATGGCAGCATGCCAACCGACAAATGCACAAGCTGTCCTTTAAACCCCGCTTGGGCTAGATAATACAGGGGAACAAACGCTCCATGATCAAGATGCAGGGAAATACGGTAGTTTTTAGCGACCACATCGGTCATCTCGTTCAAATTGATACCCAGTCGCTGGCAGTTGCGGATGATATGTTTAATTAGGAGATTATCGGTCTCAAAGCCAAGCACTACATCAGGCGCATGAAATTGTG